>JALZAE010000507.1 GCA_030948535.1 Gemmatimonadota bacterium
AGCGCGTGCTGCTCCGCCCACTTCCCTTCCCGCGTGCGGAGCAGCTGGTCGCGCTCGAGTCGATGGACTCGCTCCGGCACGTGGTGGAAGTCGTGTCCTCCGCCGATTGGCAGGACTGGCAGCGCGAGGCGAAGTCGATGCAGTCGACCGCCATCTACTCGCTTGATAGAAGGATGGGGATCGCCGACGCGGACAGCGCGACGCGCGTGTCGGCGCGTGAGGTGTCCGGAAGTTTTTTCCGCGTGCTCGGCGCGAGGTTCACGGTGGGGCGGCCGTTCACCGAGGCGGAAGCGCAGGCACAGACGCCAGTGGTTGTCGTGAGCGAAGCGTTGTGGCGCCGGCTGCTCGGCGCGGATCGGTCGCTCGCGAGGCCGATCAAAGTCGGGTCCAGATCGTATGCGGTTGTCGGCGTGGTGGCGGCCGGATTCGATTATCCGACGGGCACCGAGGTCTGGTTCGCCGACGCGTTCGGGCCGGAATCGGGGGGGATGCACAACAACATCAACTGGCTTGCCATCGCGCGACTCAACTTGGGAGTCACGCGCGCCGCCGCGGCCGCTGAGCTCGACGCGGCGGCGCGACGGATCAGGACGCGCGAGCCGCGGGCACTCTATGCCTACGGCGTGAATGTGAAGCCGCTGCGCACCGTCATCGTCGGCAGCGCGGCGGGATATCTGCAACTGCTGATGGCGGCGGTCGGATTCGTGCTGCTCATCGTCTGCGCCAACGTCGCCTCCGCGACGCTTGGGCGCGGGATGGCGCGCGCGCGTGAGATGGCAGTGCGGGCATCGCTCGGCGCCGGCCGCGGGCGGCTCATTCGGCAGTTGCTGATCGAGCACGTGATGCTGGCGTTGATCGGCGGAGCCATCGGGCTGGCGCTGGCGTGGGCGGGCATTCGCGTGCTGCTGAATGCGTGGGGCAGCGAGATTCCGCGCGCCGAAGAGGTGCGGCTCGATCCGGTCGTCTTCGCGTTCGCGTTTGGCATGTCGCTGCTCGTCGGGATCATGTCGGGTCTCCTTCCCGCGTTTCGCGGCTCGCGCGTATCACTGCGCGGATTGATGGCGAGCGGCGGGCGGACGATGGCGAGCGGACGCAGTCTGCCCGGTAACCTCCTGGCGAGCGCCGAGATTGCGCTCGCACTGCTGTTGCTCTCCGGCGCCGGCCTTCTGATCGAAGCTTTCAGATGCTCCTCACTCGCGATCTTGGATTCGACACGCATGTGGCGACGGCGCAGATGGTGACATCCGGCGCACGCTATCGCTCCGAAGCGGCGCGCCGCATCGCGTACTGGGATGAGATCGGCGCGGCGTTCCGCGCGATTCCCGGCGTCACGGCGGTCGGCGTGGGCACCTGGGTGCCACTCGGCATGGGGGGCTCGACCTTCGTCGAGATCGAGGGACGCGACGCGCCGAACTCCGGCGCGGGGTATCGTGTGGTGAGCGAGGACTATTTCCGTGCAATGGGAATTTCGCTGCAGGCGGGCCGAGTCTTCGGCGCCGGCGATGGGCCGGGCACCGAGAGGGTCGCCATCGTCAGCCGCATGATGGCGCAGAAGTATTGGGCGGGGCGCAATCCGATCGGACTGCGCGTGAGGGCGTTGGGGATGGAGTCGAACGGACTCGCTGCTGCGCCGTGGCTCACGATCATCGGCGTTGTCGGCGATGTCAGACACTGGGGATTGGAGTCCGAGCTGTCGCCCGAGATGTACGTGTTGTTCCGGCAGGTGCCGGCATTCACCTCGAGCATGACGGTGGTCGTGCGTAGCTCCGTGCCGCCGGCGCGCCTCTGGCGAGAGATGCGCGCGAGATCGCGCGCCGTCGACCCGTTGATCGCCGCCGACATCGGCACGCTCGACGCGAAGCTCGACGCTCTGCTCGCGCCGCGCCGCTTGACGATGTCACTGCTGACCGGCTTCGCGGTATTGGCGCTGCTGCTCGCGGCACTGGGCGTGTACGGCGTCATCTCCTACGCGGTGGCGCAGCGCACGCGCGAGCTCGCCGTCCGTGCGGCGCTCGGTGCGCAGCGCGCGCAGCTGCTACTGCTCGTGATGCGGGACGCCGGCAGAATCGTCGGTGCGGGGATGGTTGCGGGGCTCATCTGCATGGCGTGGCTGTCGCGCAGTATGGCCGCGATGTTGATAGAGGTCAGTGGGGTGGATCTCGTGACGTATGTGAGCGCGGTGCTCCTGCTAACCATTGTCGCGGGTATCGCAGTGCTGGTACCGGCGCGGCGGGCGACGATGTCGGATCCGATGAAGGCGTTGAGTGCGGAGGTGTGAGGTGTGACGAGCAAGGGTCTGGGATGTCAGGTGGCGAAGATTGAGAGGTCAGAGGTCAGATGTCAGTGACATCGCCACGTTGGCGCGTAGACTTCATGGTCGTGAATAAGCGCTGTTACTGACATCTGACGTCTGACATCTCAAACTTGCCCATTCTGACGTCCGCTCCAATGCTCCCAACCCTATCAGCCATCCGCGACGCTCGCGCCCGCATCGCTGGACGCGTCCATCAGACGCCGCTTTTTTCCGCGACGCTGATCGGACGACAGTGCGGCGTGCAGTTGTCACTCAAGTGCGAGTCGTTCCAGAAGACGGGCTCGTTCAAGGCCCGCGGTGCGCTCAACGCGGTGATGCTGTTGAGTGATGACGCGCGTTCGCGGGGCGTGGTGACGGTCTCAGCGGGCAATCATGCGCAGGCGCTGGCGTGGGCGGCAGCATCGGCCGGGGTGCGCTGCACCGTCGTGATGCCGGCGACGGCGAGTGAGACGAAGGCCGCCGCGAGCGCGGGCTATGGCGCCGAGGTGATCCGGCATGGCACGGGCGCCGAAGCATTCGGGCGTGCGAACGAGATCGCGAAGGAGCACGGGATGACCTTCGTGCACCCCTTCGACGATCCGATGGTTCTGGCCGGCGCGGGAACCACCGGTCTCGAAATTCTCGAGCAGGCGCCCGACGTCGAGGTGGTGATCGTCCCAATCGGCGGCGGCGGTCTCATCGGCGGCGTAGCGAGCGCGATCAAGCAGCTACGGCCCGACGTGCACATCATCGGCGTGGAGCCCGAGGGCGCGGCGGCAATGCGGCAGAGCATCGACGCCGGCCATCCAGTTCGACTCGCATCGCTCAACACCATCGCCGATGGACTCGCCGCTCCCTTCGCCGGCGACATCGCCTTCGAGGTAGTGACGCGCTTTGTCGACGACGTCGTCCTCGTGACGGACGCGGAGATCTCGGCGGCGATGTCGATACTTCTCTCGCGCGCGAAGCTCCTCGCCGAGCCGGCCGGCGCCGCGGCCACGGCCGCGTTGTTGGCAAAGAAGATTTCAGCCGCGGATGGGAAGCGCGTCGTGTCGATCGTCAGCGGCGGAAATGTCGATCTGGACAGGTTGAGGACGCTCATCTAGGAGCTGCAGATTCCGCGCGGCTCATCAACGGCACAGGCAGCCGCAGATTTACGCAGATGGACGCGGGTCGATCCGGACGACGTAGGGATCCGGCGCGGAAGACTCGGCTTTTTTTTGGAAACAAACAACAAACTTTTTGCGAAGATCGTGCGCAGTATCTGCGTTCATCTGCGCAAATCCGCGGCTGCCTTTGCAGTCGAAGAGGAACGATCCGCGGCTGCCTAGCCCGCCGCCAACGATCGATCCGCGGCCCCGACGATCGCGCAGGCAGCCATGTCGCCCGTGACGTTTGTCAGCGTGCCGAAGAGATCGGGGATGGCATCTGCGGCGATGAGGAGTCCGACGCCTTCGGGCGGGAGGCCGATGTTGACGAACAGTGGGACAACGATGAGGAACGCCGCGTTGGGAACGCCGGGAATGCTGAAGCTCAGCGCGAGCGCGGCGGCGGCGAGGGTGATCAGCTGCGTGAAATGCAGCTCGATGCCATAGAGCCGCGCGAGAAATAGCGCGCCGACGGTCCAAGTGATCGGCGTCGCGACCTTGAAGATCGATACGGCGAGCGGCAGGACGAATCCGCTCATCGCCGGCGCGACGCCGAGCTCGCGTTCGGCGCCTTCGACGAGCGCGGGGAGCGAAGCGAGTGAAGAGCTCGAGCTGAACGCCACCGCCTGCGCCGCCCACACCGCGCGGGCAAATCGGGCCACGGATATCCGCGCCGCGACCATCACCACCGGATAGAGCACGAGCGTAAAGAGAAAGAGCGCGAGCGAGCTTGCGACGATGTAGTAGCCGATCGCGCCGGCGACCATGACGCCGAGTCGCGCGGCGGGTACGATGATCAACGCGAAGACGCCGATCGGCGCGATGAGGATCAGCCAGCGCACCAACACCAGCATCGCGTCCGACACGCCACCGAAGAACCCGACGACCGACGCGCGCCGCACCGAGTCGAGCCGACTGGTGGCGAGGGCGAAGGCGAGCGTAAAGATGACGAGCGGCAGCATCGCGCCGTCGGCCGCGGCGCGCACCGGGTTCGCCGGGATGAGGCTCGTCAGCCACTGCGCGAATCCCGGCATCGACTGAAGATCCTTCGCCGTCTGGCCGGCGCTCGCGGAGACCGCCGTGCGCAAGGAAGCGGCGCCCTCAGCGGACACGGGTAACCAGCGAAAAAGCGTCGGGCCGACGAGCACGGCGAACACCGCGGCTATGGCGATGAGTCCAAGAAACGTGATGAACGATCGCACGCCGAGCTTGCCGATCACGGACGAGTTCGCCGTCGCGGCGATCCCGGTGATGAGCAAGGAGACGACGAGCGGTACGACCGTCATCCGAATCGCGTTCACCCAGAGTATGCCGATCGGCTCGATGACCGACACGACGCGCGCGAGGGCGGGACTTCCGGAGAGCGAGATCGCGATGCCGACGACGAGGCCGGCGAGGAGTGCATACAGAACGCGGTCAGGGCGCAGATCGACGCTCGCGAAGAGGAGCGGTGAAGATCGCGCGATGTCGTTACTTCGTCGAGGACGTCAGCGCGTGACGGTGATCGACGACAGCCAGCCGAGCGCTCCAATGAGCACGATGAACGAGGTGAGCGCTTTGTTGTCGGGCTCGTCGACCGCTTTCTGCAGCGCGCGATAGATGGCGACCATGCCGATGATGATCAGAATCCCTTCCTGCGTCGCGAGCCACGCGATCGCGAGCGCGCCAACGACCGCCCACCGCTGCCAGCGCGACAGCGCGTGAAATCCGCGCGAGCCGTCGAGCTGCCAGACGGGAAGCAGGTTGAACAGGTTCAGATAGCCGGCGCCGCGCGCGATCGCGCCCCAGATGGGCAGCCCCGTATAGCGGAACACCACGTACGCCGCGAGGCCGGCGCCGAGTCCCCAGAGCGGACCGGCGAGCCCGATCTTGGCGTCGACCTTGGGATCATCGATGTGCTGCTTGAGCAAAACGAGCGCGCCGATGCCCGGGATGAACAGCGGCGCGCCGGCGGCGATTCCTTCGCTGCGCAGTGCCCAGACGTGGCCCATCTCGTGGATGTAGATGCAGATGACGAGGCCCGCCGCGAACGGCCATCCGAAAATTCCCCAGTACACCGCGAAGAAGGCGAACATCGACAGCAGCGTGCTCGCCTTGCCCAATCCGAGAATGAGAAACTTGAGCTTGCCAAGCGCGAACAGCACTGCGGTGATAGCGGCCGCCGCGCCGCGCTTCCACCATGGCGCACGCTCCGCGGGCTCGCCGAGCTGCGCCGCCGGCGCCGAGTCGATGCGCTTTCCCAGCTCGGCGATGCGCTGGCGGATGGTCGCGTACTGCTGGGTCGTTGGCGGCAGCAGGGTGAGCGCGCGGTACCATGTCGCGCGCGCCTCGCCGAGCTTCCCCTGCTCAGCCAGCTCGCCGGCGGCGGCGGCGAGATGCTTGAGCTCGTCCGCGTGCACGAGCGCGCTGCACGCGGGACAGCTGAGCATCCCTGCCGCGAGCTCGGTGTTGCAGCGCGCGCACAGTCCGACGGCCGGTGAGGTCACATCCGAAAGCTACTTACCGGTCAGGTCGTGGCGCCGACGCGGTACGGTCCGCTGATCGCGGGAAGATTTGCGGCATTCATGCGCCACGCTTGCCGGAGTCCGACCGCGATGATGATGACGTTGATGATGCCCGCGGCGCCGCTCTGCACCGCGACGAGCACGGGCATCGCGAGCGCGAGCCCGAACAGCGCGCCGATGCCGATCACAAAGCCGATCGCGCCCACCTGCTTCGCGGGCTTGGCCGGTCTTACCGGCTTTGCCAGGGAGTCCGCGGCGGCCGCCTGCGCCAACGTCGAGTCAATCGCTACCGCGGGCGCGGCGAGGCTGTCGCCCCCCTGCCCGGTGATTGCCGAATCCGTCGCGTGAGCCGCGCTCTTGTCGCTGATCCCCTTGAACACGAAGGGGAGATAGGCGAGCCCAAGCGCGAAGTACGTGAACACGACGGCGAGGATTTGATAGCGCAGGCCGCCGCGATTGCGCGAGCCGGCGCGTACCGCCTTGCCGACGATCCACGCCACCGCGATCGCGATGAGCGCCCACTCAATGTGCGTGATGGCGACGAAGCCGTAGTAGATGGCCGCGCCGGCGATCGCGCCGCCGAATCCAAAGAGGACCGCGCGCGCCATCGCGCCGGCGCTCAGGCCCTGCTTGTCGATTGTCGCGGCTGCCTGCTCGATCGTCGTCTTGCACGCGGCGCAAACCGGCTTGCCGTCGGCGTGGAAGTAGTGCGTCTCGATCGGCTTGCCGCAATTCGAGCACATCATCCCAGCCGGCGCGGCGGGAGTCGTCTGGGTCGCAGCGTCGATCGCGGAATCGAACTGAAGATCGTCCGATCCCGATGGGTTGTTTGCTTCGGGGCGCATCAACGGTTCCAGGGGAGGGATTTTGGGGAACGCGGTCGCCAAGGATAGGAGACGGTCAGCGCGCGCACCAGTCCGGCTTTCCTATTCTTTCATCGCGCGTCGCTGGCGTCGCCGACGAAGGGCTTTGCGCGGATCAAGCCGGGTTGCATCGACACCGGCCGATCGAACTTCGCTCAGTAGTCTTATTGGGAACAGCGGGCAAGTGTCGCGAAGAGCGTCCCCGGACTCGTCTTCGGGGCAACGCGCTTCGCGGCGTACCATAACGGCAACGGGTCCGATGAACATGCGACCAACTTGCAAAAACCGGCGTCGGCTGAAAGACGCCGCTGCTACATCAACGGCTACCGCGTGAAGTTCATCGCGAAGCCGTAGCTCGCCGCGCTGGCGGAGCCCGACGAAAATCTCCACCGCTTGATGCTGTCGCGAATGCACGACTCCGTCTCGGCCACGCCGGCGCCGGACCAGCTGCGCTCGGTGATGATGGCATCGTCGACGCGGCCGCTGGCGGCGATAGCGATGCTGACGCGAATCGTGCCCGCGAGCGCGGCGTTCGCCGCGAGGCCGCGCTCCACGTAACAGCTGTTGAGCGCGCTCTCGTTGCGGCGGACCACATCTCCCAGCGCCGCCATGTCGCGCGCCGGGGCGTTGGGCAGCGCACTCGGCTGCACTGGCAGCGCGGCGATGCGAAGATGACTCGTCGATAGTCCACCACCACGCACGGAGCCGATTGAATTCTCGCCCGCCGCGAGCGGATCACCGAAGGCGCGATCCGACGGCACGCGAGAACCAGCGCCGGGAGTGCCGGCATCGAGCACGACCTTCGCGCCGCGGTCGACTTCAGGCACGCCCGATCGCGTCTGTACGTCGCGCAGTGTGTTGCCGACATCGACGGCGATGCCGCTCGCGCTCCCGAGAAACGCGTCGCCGACACTCGGCGCCGCGCCGGCGGCGTGAGCGCCACTCGAGTGCGACGCGACGCGCACGGGCAGCGGATCCGGCATAACGACGCTCCACTCACGCGGCGCCGCGGCCTTGATCGCGTCGATGATCGGCGAGGCTCCCGGCCCAAACTGGACGAGCAACAACCACGCGAGCCCCAGCGCGCCCGATGTGACGTACGACCAGGCGAGAGACCGATCGAGCTCGTAGCGCAGCTCACGCGAGAATGTGGGTGTGTTACCACCACTGTATGCCGGGACCATCCACCGCTCCAGTTAGGGACTGGAGGGGTACCCGACAAACATCTGCGTGTTGCAGACGGCTTTCTCAATGATCAGTGGCCGTCTTTTTCGTCCCGATCTGACCCAGTAGCTCCTTCACGGCCGCGTCGAGCTGGCTGTCCTTGCCGCTGTAGCTCTCTCCGACCGGCCGCAGCACCTCCACGTCCACCTGGCGCGGATGCATTTCCATCGCATCGCCCGCCGAGCCGGTGATGCGCGTGCTCGGAAGACGGACGGTCGTGCCGTCGATGAGGTTTGCGCCGGAGGTGTAGATGATCCAGCCCGCGGTCGGCTCGCCGACGACTTTTCCGAGCTTGAGCGTGCGATAGCCCTCGGTGAAATCTTCGGCGTCGCTGAGCGAATGCTGATTGGTGACGAGCACCGTCGGGAGCTCGAGCGACCGCTGGCCGAGCTGCGTGCGCGCCCCCGTCACCGGGAGACCGCGCGACTGCATGTTGAGATACGGACGGCGCGCGAGCACGTCGATCGCGTACACGTTCACGAATCCGCCGTTGTTGTTGCGCACGTCGACCACCACGCCCTCGTGCGCCATGTTCTCGGCGTCGAGATCGACATAGAGCTGATTGAGGGAGCCCTGCCCCATGTCGATCATGTGGACGTAGCCGAGCCGCCCGCCGCTTGCTTTGGCGACGTAGGCGCGCCGCTCCTCGACCCACGCGCGATAGAGCAGACCCTTTTCCGTACCTCCATTCACCGGGCGTACGGCAACATCTTTCGGCGTGCCTCCCGCGGTCGCCGAGACACCGAGTGCGATGCGCTTGCCCGTCTTGTAGGCGAGCAGCTCGTCGAGATTGGTGCGCGCGCCGAGGGTGGTGCCGTCGACGCTCACGAGATATTGGCCGACGGTGATGCCGGAGACGGCGGCCGGCGACAGCGGCACGACTTCGGTGACGCGGAACTTGCCGCTCGACTCGTACTCGGCCCGATCGAAGCGGAGACCGATGCGTCCCGTGTATGGCTGCGACACTGCCGGTCCGCCGATGCCGGAGTGCGAGGCGTTGAGCTCACCGACCATCAAGTTGAGCAGACGGCGCATCTCCTCGCGCGAGCGCGCGCCCTCGATGCGCGCCGAATATTCTTCGCGCACTGCGTTCCAATCGACGCCATTCATCTTGTCGTCGAAGAAGTTGTCGCGCAGATAGCTCCACGCCTGCGCCAGTACTTCCATCTTCTCGTGCGCGAAATCGACGTCCATCTCCGCGGTGACGGCGACGGGACGCACCACGCGCGTGTCGACCTGAACCGTGTTGATGCGGCCATTCTCGAGGTAGTAAATCTCCTTACCGTCGGGCGACCACTGCGCGCTGTTCTTGCCGCCCGGTGTCGAGGTGATCTGTTTCGCGACGGGCTCGTCGCGCGAGAGCTCGTCGAGCGGGTACACATAGAGGTTCGTCTGCTCGGCGACGACGGCGGTGAGCAGGACGTACTTCCCGTCGGGGCTGATCGACTGCGCGCCGACGTCGACGCCGGTCGGCATGAGTGTGAGGCGTTTGCGGATGTCGTCGAAGACGATCTCGGTGCGGCGCGATCCGCGGCGTGCGCCGATGGCGGCAGACGAATCGACGGCGCTCGAGTCGCGGCGAGGAGCGGCCGGCGTCGCTGGCGCAGGTGTAGGCGACGGCTGGGACGGGATCGTCTGCGGCATCGTGCGCGGCAACTCTTCGCGGAAGAGATCGCGGAACTGGTCCTCGCGGAAGCGCGGCGTGCGCGGCACGAGGTCGATGCGCGCGAGGTTGCGCGTCTCGGTGCGTTGGCCCGTGCCGCCCATGAGCAGATACGATCCGTCGGGACTCCACGAGAGCGATCCGGCGTTTCCGTTGGCGAGGAAGCTCACCGGCTTTGGGTCGCCGCCGGTGACGGGAACCACAAACGCATTCTGAAATGCGCGATTGCCGCTCCGCGTGAGGAACGCGACCCACCGGCCATCGGGCGAGAAGACCGCGCCGCGCGCGCCGAGGAATGGCGGGCGCTCGAAGGGGCCCGTGGCGATGACGCGATCTGCTTTGCTGGCGACATCGAGTAGATGCAGCTCGTGTCCGTCGCGCACGAAAGCGAGCAGCTTGCCATCGGGCGACCAGCGCGGCGAGACGTCGGTCGTGGTGCCGCGAGTGACCTGCGTCTCGGTGCGCGTGGCAAAGTCGTAGAGGAAGACGTGCCACACGCCGCCGTCGCGGTCGCTCGTGTAGGCGAGCTTGCGCGAGTCGGGCGACCAGGCGATCTGCTGCTCGGCCGCGGGCGTGAAGGTGACCCGCGTCGCCTCACCGCCTTCCTTGGCGGGCGCGGCGAAGATCTCGCCGCGCACGATGAACGCCGCCTTCTTGCCGTCCGGCGAGAGCGAGAGATCCTGGATGCCGTTGTTGAGCGTGAGGTGCTCGACGCTCGGGCCGGCCGGCGCGCCGCGCAACGTGATCGGGACCGGCGACGCGTTTCCACTGGCGACATCCATCATCCAGATGCCGAAGTCGCGCTCGAACACGATCGCTTTGCCATCGGCCGAGATCGACGGCCACAGCACGCGGCCATCGGTGAACTTCGTGATCTGTCGCGCGTCGCCCGCTGCGACCGGGCGCGACCAAACGTTCTGCGTTCCGGTACGATCGGAGATGAAGTAGATCGTCGCGCCATCGGGCGACCACATCGGCCAGGAGTTCTTGGCGCCCATCGGCACCAGCGTCGAGTAGCTCGGCGTCGCACCGTCGCGCACGAGCACAATCTCGCTCTCGTCGAGATGGCTGTGTCCTTTCCGCCACCACTGCCCGGAAGACGTACCGCGCGCGGTGATCGCCAGCGTTTTGCCATCGGGTGACGGCGCGCCCCAGTACTCGCTCGCGTACCGGTCACCCGAGACGGCCATCGGCGTGCCGCCTTCGGCGCGCACGCGATATTCGTCGTTCATCCCCGAGATGTCGTGCGAGTTCGAGGAGAAGTAGAGCCACTGCCC
The DNA here is from genome assembly GCA_030948535.1 of Gemmatimonadota bacterium. Taxonomy (GTDB): domain Bacteria; phylum Gemmatimonadota; class Gemmatimonadetes; order Gemmatimonadales; family Gemmatimonadaceae; genus JALZAE01. Next base: position 10,973 of record JALZAE010000507.1, read on the forward strand.
ATCGCGCGACCAGGAGTCGAGCTGGTCGTTGCCGTCGTCGAAGGTGATGCGCTTGAGCTCGCCCGACGCGAACGTGAAGACGTAGATATCACCGTTGCCCGTACGCGTCGACACGAAGGCGAGCCGTGTGCCGTCGGGCGAGTAGAGCGGCCGAGACTCGGCGGCGTCGTGCGAGATGAGGATGCGCGCTTCGCCGCCGGTGGCGGCCACGGTCCAGATGTCGCCGCCCGACACGAAGGCGATCTCTTTGTGGTCCGGCGAGAGTGATGGTTCGGCGAACGACGGCTTCGGCGCGGCCGGCGCGGCAAGCGCGGCGATCGCGGCGGCTAGCGCGAGAAGGAGGATCATGGTGACCAGTGCGCGATGCGCGATTGGGAGACTGCCGACGACGACTGCCGATTGTTATACGGTGAAGCGTTGTTCAGTGGAAGACGGCTCTCGCGCTTACCGGGCTCCGCCGCTCGACAGGCGTCGCTCGGCATCCGCGAGACCCAGCGATGGCAGCGGTTTTGGAGCCGCGGGCGTCCGCGCCGCCGCGGCACGCGACGCGAAGAGTCGCAACGAGATCGCGAGAACCGGGAGAGGGCGCATCATGGAATTCCTGCTTGCGTGGTGGGCGCGAGAGCGGAGCTTCTCCATGATGATGCGCTCGACGCTCGCCTGGAAGGTGTGCTCCGCCCGACGGAGGAAGTGCCGCTCGTGAGCGCGACATCGCTTCTCCTCGTTCTCATATCGGTCGGCACGCACGCGTACTGGAACTACCTGCTCAAGCGCAGCGGCGGCGGCCAGCTCTTCGTCGGGCTGAGCAAGATCGCCGAGGTCGTGCTGCTCGCGCCGGTCTTCCTGTTCATGGGGGCTGCGGACGCGGCCGCGCACTTCCAGGTGCTCTGGCCGCTCGCCATCGTCGGCGCGGCACTGACGCTCACGAACTACGGGATGCTGGCGATCGCGTACGAGCGCGGCGACCTGTCGCTCGTCTATCCGATCTCGCGCGGCGCGGTACTGCTCTTTCTGCCGATCCTCGGTTTCTTCGTCTTCGGCGAGCACGTCGACGCGGCGGGATGGGTGGCGATCGCCGCGATCATCGCGGGCATCGTCGTGCTTCAACTGCCGGCGCTCGATCGGGCATCACTGCTCGGCTTGACGCGGCGCGTTTCGCGCAGCGCGGCCTCGGGGTACGCGCTGCTCGCGGCGTTGGCCGCCGCCGGCTACACCGTCTGGGACAAGCGCGCGGTCGGGATGCTGTCGGCCTTCACCTATTTCTACTCGTACACCGTGCTCGTCGGCCTGGCGTACGCGATTTACATCGCGCCCCGTTACGACCGCGCCGCGATCGCGAGCGAGTGGCGCGCGCATCGCGCACCGATCGTCCAGGTCGGGATCTTGAACACCATCACGTATCTGCTGGTGCTCGTCGCGTTGCGCACGGGTGTGTCGAGCTACGTCGTCGGGCTTCGTCAGCTCAGCGTCGGTGTCGGTGCACTGCTCGGCTGGCAACTGCTCGGCGAGGAGCTCGGGCTGCCGAAGCGCGTCGGCATCGCGATGCTCATCGCCGGGAGCGTTCTGGTCGCGCTCGCGCGGTAGCGCGCGCCGATCACTGCACGCGGCTCATGAAAGCGTCGACCGCCCAGCTGTGGCTGTCGTGCGAGAGCGTCTCCGCCGCGGCCGCGGGCGTCAGCCACACCAGCTCGTGGTCGGCTTCGATGCCGGCCGCCGGCGGCCCGTCGATCGCCGCGTCGAGGAAGGTGCACTGCTTCTCGAAATGCTGGTCTTCGGCTTTCGAGAACGAGAGCTGCACCGCGCGAACCGACCAGCTGCGGGCGCGAACGACGAGACCGCATTCCTCGCGCGCCTCGCGCACCGCCGCCTGCGCCGGCGTCTCTCCAGGATCGATGCCGCCGCCGGGTAGAAAGATCCCCTCCGGCGTACGTACGACCGCGAGCCGCCCGTTCTCGTCCGCGATGATCGCGTACGCGCTGGGCCGCAGCGCGTAGCGCGCGGATGCGATGCGCGATCCGAACGCCGGTACGCCGCGCCAGCTCTCGGCAGAGGATGCTTCGCTCACGAGTCGCTCGATGCCTGTCGCTTCGCTACGCGACTACGGCACGCGCGGCGCGCGTTGGTGCTGGCCATTCTGCGTCAGCACCAGCGCCGTCGCCGGACCGCTGCCGCTCGTCTCGAAGGCCGTCGGGATCGATCACGCCGACCACGACGCCCTTCACTTTCCCCGCATCCACACGCTGGCTGAGCATCGCGCGAATGGCGCTGTCTGACGGCGCCTGAACGGCGGCGGCGAGCGGCGGGATACACGCTGCGGCAAGAGCGAGCCACAGCGGCGCGCGGCGCATCTGTGTCATGGGCAGGATTACGACTGACCTCTATGGTTTCGTGGCGGCGACAGGTGCGCGGCTGGCTTCGGCCGCGGCGCGCAGCTCGCTGATCGGGACGATCTGTCCGTGAAGCGGAACGATGCGGTCGACCGACAGTTTCAACCGGTCGATGTTCGCGACGAGCGCCGGCGCGAACACGGCGCGCGGCGGCACCGCGACCGTGGCCGCGGGCGGGTTATAGGAGTCGGCCTCGATCAGCAGCTTCTCCGCCGGCAGATAGACCACCAGCTGCGTCGCCGCCTCGGGGCTGCCGCGGACCTGATGGATCTCGACGTTGCGCGAGCCATCGGTCAGCACGCGCTTGCTGTTCACCATCTCGAAGCGGGGTCGCTTCCCCGACTCGGCCAGCGCATCGGGCACGATGAAGAAATGCTTGCCCGCCAGCTCCCGGTAGAAGCCGAAGTTTTTCGACTGCGTGATGATCGTGAGGCCCTCCGAGATGGCCGTGCGGATGCCGCCGGCGTGATCGAAGTGGTGGTGCGTGTTGATCACCGCGCGCAGCGGCTTGCCTGGCCGCAACTCGCGCGCTTTCCGGATGACGGCCAGCGTGCGCGCGTCGCCTTGCGGCGCTTCGACGAGCAGTAGATGGTCGCGCATTTCGATCACGACGCTGTGATGCGTCTGCCCCGTGAGGTACCAGACACCGGGCGCGATCTCCTGCGTATTCACGATGATCGCCGGAACAACCGGCGGGGCCGAGCGGACGTCGGCGGGGGCGGCCAGGTCGCCGGCATCGCGGTTCACGTGCGCGGCGCCGAGACGGATGCTGGAGAGCATCCAGCGTCCGTCGAGCCGCTGCGTGATCTGCATCGGGAGCTTGATCCCGCCGGCCTCGCGCCAGTCGGTGAGCCGCGTCTCGAGCAGTGCATCGCCCATCATGGGATGGTGGACGATGCGCTGAATGGTGACGGGAAGCTTGGAGTACGGATCGACCATCATGCCGTACTTCTCGCCGCCGACGCTCATGCGGAGGGAGCGCAGCCCATTCATCGGCGGCTCCTCGGTGAGCTCCGTGCCCTGCGCGAGCGCGGCCTGCAGGAAGCCCACCGGATGGTAGATCAGCTCGTCCGCGCGCTCGATGTCGGCGCGTCCGGCGACGCGCGCGGCCTTGTCGTCGGGCGCGATGTCATAGGCGACGCCATCGAAGCCGATGCGCTGGCGCTGCGGCGCGGTGTTGGGCGTGATGAAACGCGGAGTGCGTGTCTGCTCCTGCCGCCAGCGCTTACCGGAAAAGTCGAACGCGCGATGGTACTCGGTGATGCCGTAAACGCGCAGCGGCGCGTATGGTGAGGCGTTCTGGCCAAGGTTGAAGTTCTCGCCGGCGCCGTCGAGGGTCAGGGTTTTGACGGCGAGAATCTTGTCGCCGCCGCCCATCGCCTTCGCGACATCATCGGCGAGCGGGCGGCCAGGGTGTTGAGGCTGCGCCCCCCTCGTTGTGAGAGTAAGGCCGACAACAATCGCGAGGATCGGCCGGAGGGCGCGTCGAACAAGCATCAGTGATTCTCGTCGTCGTCGTCGTCCGATACCAGCTCCTTCTTGTCCGCGTGCTCCTTGGTCGACGGAACGATCAACGGCAATCCGGCCTTTTTCAGTGCCGCGTTGAGCTTCGGCAGATTGGCGTCCAACTCCGTCTTCGCCCGCACGAGGTGCACGTCGAGCCGCTTCGACAGCTCGTCGAACACCGAATACGACTGCGCCGTCGGCTTCCCGTCCGCCGTGCTCACGACGCCGGCCAACGCCGCAATCTTGTTATTGAGCTTGATCGGGAAGTTGAGCGGATCCTGGCTGCTCTGGTTCTTCACCTGATAGACCTCTTCCTCGATGCCGCTCAGCCGCTGCTCGAAGCTCGGCGCCACGAGTTCGAACTCCTTGGCGGGCGCGCCCGTCAACTTTTTTTCGCGATCGTGCACCTGGAACTTCACGTCGCGAATCGTGCGCACGGCGTTGTTCGCCTCGCTCGTCTTGTCGCGGATCTTGAGCAGTAGCGCAACCTGCGCCTCGATGTCGGCCTGCGTCGCGCTCGAGCGTGGGTCCTTGAGGATGTTGAAGGTCTGCGTCTGCGGCGCGCCGCCATTCACCGTCATGCGCACCGCGTAGCTACCGGGCGCGACCATCGGGCCCGTCACGCCGGCCGACCACATGATCAAGTTGTTGAATCGCACCGCGTCGGGGTGACGCATGTCCCAGGCGAAGGTGTTCATCCCCGCCTTGTTCGGCACACGCGGCGCGCGCGAACCGCGCCCAACCTGCGCCTCGAAGTCCGCGTCGTCCGGATTCGCCTCACCCGGCACCGGCGGCGTCGCCGCCAACTTGCCGATGGCCTTGAGGCTGTCGGCGCGCGCTTTCTTGATGCTGTCGGCGCGAACGCTGTCGGAGACGCCGGCCGAGTCGAGCGCGCTGGTGAAGCTCCTGATCAGCGTACCCTTCGCGTCGAGGAAGTCGAGCACCACCGTTTGATTCGGTGACTTGAGCGTGTAGTAGATCACGGCGCCGTCCTGCGGGTTGCGTCCGGCCGGATGCGCGCCGCGATCGCCCCCGCCGCCGCCGCGACCCCAGCTCACGCGGTAGACGTCGCGCGGCTTGAGCAGGTGCGTGTTCGCCGCCGCGACATCGGCGCTCATCTGCCGCAGCGCCGAGAGATCGTCGAGAATCCAGAAGGCACGGCCATGCGTGGCGGCGATGAGATCGCCGTCCTTCACCGCCAGGTCGTGCACGGGGACGATCGGCAGATTGAGCTTGAGCGACTGCCAGTTGGCGCCGTCGTCGAAGCTCACCCACACGCCGCGCTCCGTCGCGCCGTAGAGCAATCCTTTGCGAGTGGGATCCTCGCGAATGGCGCGCGAGAATTCATCCGGCGCGATGCCATTGACGATGCGCGTCCACGTTTTGCCGTAGTCGTTCGTCTTGTAGAAGATCGGACGGAGATCGCCGAACCCGAAGCGATTGGCCGCGACGTATGCCGTGGCCGCATCGTGCGGTGAGGCCTCGATCAGCGAGATGCGCGCGAAGTCGCCAATGTCCTTTGGCGTGACGTTCGCCCACCCCTTGCCTCCGTCGCGCGTGACGTAGATCAGCCCGTCATCGCTGCCGGTCCAGATCACCCCGGCCTGCTTCGGCGATTCGGCGATCGTGAAAATCGTTGCATAGGTCTCGACGCCGGTCTGGTCCTTGGTAATCGGGCCGCCGCTCGCGCCCATCGTCTTCGGATCGTGGCGCGTCAGGTCGGGCGAGATGATCGACCAGCTCTGCCCCTCATTCGTGCTCTTGAACACGACGTTCGCGCCCGCATAGATCTCGCTCGGGTTGTTCGGCGAGATCACGATCGGGAACGTCCATTGAAAGCGATATTTGATGTCCGATGAAGAGTAGCCCATCGGATTGTCGGGCCACGGGTTGATCTCCTTCTCGAACTTCGTCTTCATGTCGAAGCGGGTGAGCAGCCCGCCGTAGCTGCCGGCGTAGACGACGTTGGTCGAGTCAGGGCGCACGGCGATGTAGCCGCTCTCGCCGCCGCCGACCGGCTCCCAGTCCTTGAAGTCGATGCCGCCCGGGCTGCGCGAGTTGATGCAGACGGTCGAGTTGTCCTGCTGCGCGCCGCAGATCTTGTAGGGGAAGTCGTTGCTCGTCGTGACGTGATAGAACTGCGCCGTCGGAAAGTCCTGCTCGCTCCACGACTGGCCGCCGTTGAACGACACGTTGCAGCCCCCGTCGTTGCACTGAATCATCCGCTTCGAGTCGTTCGGCGCGATCCACAAGTGATGATTGTCGCCGTGCGGTACGGGGATCGGCTTGAAGGTCTTCCCGGCGTCGGTCGACTTGTAGAAGCCGGTGTTCAGCGCGTAGACGACGTTCGCGTCCTTGGGATCCGCGAAGACGCGCGAGTAGTACCAGGCGCGCTGGCGGAGATTGCGCGCTTCGTTCGTCTTGCTCCACGTCGCGCCGCCGTCGTCTGAACGGAACACGCCGCCCTCATCGGCCTCGATCAACGTCCAGAGCCGCTGCGGATTCGCCGGCGAGACCGTGATCCCGATGTTGCCGGTGATGCCTTTCGGCAATCCGGGATTCTTCGACAGATCGGTCCAGTGCTCGCCGCCATCGGTCGACTTGAAGATGCCACCGCCCGGTCCTCCGCTCGACAGCATCCAGGAGTTGCGATACGTCTGCCAGAAGGCGGCGTACATGGTGTTCGGGTTCGACGGATCGACGACCAGATCGCTCGCGCCCGTGGAATCGTTGCGGAAGAAAATCTGCCGCCAGCTCTTGCCGCCGTCCGTGGTCTTGTAGATGCCGCGATCCTTCCCCGCTCCCCAGTAGGCGCCCTGCGCCGCGACGAGCACGTTGTCGGGATTTTTCGGGTCGACGATCACGCGCGAGATCTGCCGGGTGTCTCTGAGGCCGACATAGCTCCACGTCTTACCCGCATCGGTCGTCTTGAACACGCCGTCGCCGTGCGAGACGTTGCCGCGGATCGGATACTCGCCCGTGCCGACGTAGACGATGTCCGGATTCGATTCCGCCACACCGATCGAGCCGACCGTACCCCCAAACGCCTTGTCGCCCGGCGCGGTCCAGGTGATGCCGCCATCGACGGTCTTCATCACACCGCCACCGGTGGTCCCCATCCAATACTCATAAGGCCGAGCCATCGAGCCTGTGCCGGCGACGGATCGTCCACCGCGCATCGGCCCAATCTCGCGCCATCGCATCGCGCCGAAGAGCGACGAGTCGTACGCGACCGCGGCCGTGGGCACCGGTGGGGTGCGCGACTGCTGGGCGGAGAGCGAAGAGCCGAGCACTGCCGCGGCGAGAATCCAGCGGGGAGCGAGGCGGAGAGCGAACACGGGAAAACCTCCGAGGAAGACAAACCGAAATCTTAGTAAAGCGAATGCGAAAGGCGACCGCAACCGGAGCCGCCGACATGGCAGCCGCAGATACTGCAACAGCAACTACTGCATATCACGGACAACTCATAACAGAGCAAAAATTTGGGAGCTCAACTGCGCGCCGTCGCTCATTTGGCGCGCCAATCGATCCGCGCAATCCGCGGCTGCTTTGCAGTTGCCGTACCTGCGTTCACCTGCGTGAATATGCGGCCGCTCTTGCTGCCGCGTATCAGCGGCTACGCCGTACGCGATCCCCGGCTCCTGTTCCGCCACATCACAAATCCGGTCATAGCCTGCTCGGCCATGACGAACGTCGCGAGCAGCCAGATGAACTCGGTCGGCTTGCCGAACAGGTCGCCGGTGTGGATCGATCGCTTGAGGTTGTCGAGGCGCGTGCCGAGCTCGGCGGTGCGCGTATTCTGGACGAGAAGCACGCGGCCGCTGTACTGGTCGATGAAGATGCGGCTGCGACCGCCCGGCGTGCGGTCCTCGGGAAAGCGCATGCTCACCAAGAGGACGTCCTTGCCACCGCCGGGTAGGAACATGTTGGTGATTGCCGCGCCGGGGAGCGCAGCGCGGGCGACTCGCACCGCCGAGTCGGCGGAGATCGGCGCGGCGCCGGGGATGACGATCGATTCCTTAGGACGCTGCGCCGGCGGCGAGTGGTCGAGCTTCACGACCATCGCGCCCACACTCCGATACTTGATCGCGGTCGCGCTCGCTGTGATGGCGACGAGCACGATCGCGGCGCAGATGCCGAGCACGTGGTGCAGGTCGAAGACGATGCGCTTCCAGGAGGCTTTGCCGTTCACGCGGATGATGCGGCGCGGCCACCAGAGGATGATTCCGCCGAGCGAGAGAAAGAGCGCCGCGACGCTGACGATGCCGACGAGCGCGCCGCCGGTCTCGCCGGCCATCAATGTCTCGTGGAAGACATGCACCCTCCGGGCGAGACCGCGATTCCGCTCGTCGGCGGTGCGCGTGCCCTGCACCGCTCCGCTGTAGGGATTGATGAAGATCGCCAACCCGCGCCCCGCGCCGACGACGTAGGCGCGATCCTGCGTCGCCGGGATCGTCAAGCTGCTGACCTTTTCGCCTCCCGCAACGGCGGTCGCGCGCGACATCAGGGTGTCGAGCGGGAGCACGACGTCCGACGCCGATGTCACGTGCCAGAGTCCCGGATTCAGTCCGCGATCGATCGCGTCCTCGAACACCAGCATCGCGCCCGAGAGCGACACCAGGATCAGAAAGGCCGCTGAGACGAGGGCGACCCAGCGGTGCAGCTTGAGGAGTGTCTGCAATGGTCTCGAGTGCGAGCGTGAGTAGTCGTTGCGCAAAAGCAAAAAAGAGCACGCATTCTGCAATCCGAACTTGACGCTCAAAGCTGACCACCGCTACTTCACGCATTCCCATCTCGAGGCCGTCTACATGCGTTCTTTCATTCGCTCGTCGTGCGGCATGATGCTGCTCGCCGGGTGCACGTCGGCCAGCGACAAGGCCGTGGTCACGACCGATTCCGCCAAGCAAGCCGACAGCGTCTCGAAGGCGGCGACGGCCGCGCCGGCAATGCCGGCCGTCATCATCGGCATCAACGGATTCAAGACGCCGGAGTCGGTTCGCTATGACTCGTCCGCTGACGTGTACTTCGTCTCCAACATCAATGGCAATCCGAGCGATCACGACGGCAACGGGTTCATCAGCCGCATCAAGGGCGACGGCTCCGTCGACTCGCTGATGTTCATCGTCGGCGGCCGCGGTGGCGTGAAGCTCGACGCGCCGAAAGGAATCATCCTCGTCGGCGACACGCTCTGGGTGACGGACATCGACGCGGTGCGCGCCTTCAACAAGAAGACGGGCGCACTCGTCGCCAATGTCGACCTCAAGCCCTTCAAGGCGGTGTTCCTCAACGATCTCGCTCAGGGACCCGACGGCGCGATCTACATCACCGATACCGGCGTCCGCTTCGTTGCGGGCAGCGCCGATCCGCAACACCCGGGACCTGACCGCATCTTCCGGCTAGCACCCGACCACAAGGTGACGGTCGCGGCGCAGGGCGACACGCTCGGCAAACCGAACGGCATCGTGTGGGACGCAGCGAACAGCCGGTTCCTGCTCGGGGGGTTCGGCACGAAAAACCTTTTCGCATGGAAACCGGGCGACAAAGCGCCGACGGTCGTCGCTTCGGGCGCCGGCTCCTACGACGGCATCGATTTCCTCCCCGACGGACGGCTGCTCGTCTCGAGCTGGGCCGACTCCAGTATCTCGCTCGTCAACGGCGCCACGATGACGCGCATCATCACCGGCGTCTCGGCTCCCGCAGACTTCGGCGTCGACACCAAGCGCCGGCGCCTCGCGATTCCGCGCTTCTCCAACGACCGCGTGGAGCTCTGGGCGCTGCCAGCGAAATGACGTGAGGGGGCGTGGTGGGAGCGTGGGCGTCGGGCGACCGGCGTGTAGATTTCACGCCTGACCAGCAGTTACCGCCTGCGCTCCACACCACGCCACCACCCCCGTCACATGCGTCGCTCCGCACTTTGGTTCTTCACCGTCGCCATCAGCGCCTGCAGCAGCGGCCCGCCCCGGCCGCCGGCGGGCCAACCGTTGCGGCCGCGCGAAGCGAAACGGTTGCCCACCGGCCGGTTCGTACAGCCGGTGGGGAACGTCGTCGACGTCGGATCGATGCCGATGAACATGGTCGTGACGCCCGAGCGCAGAGAGATCGTGATCTCGCTCAGCGGATGGCGCGAGCAGGGGCTGCAGGTCGTCGATCGCGTCACGGGTCAGGCGAGCAAGACCTTCGCGCTCCTCTCGACCTTCTACGGCCTCGCTTTTTCGGCCGACGAGAAATCGCTGTTCGCATCGGGCGGGAATCAGGACGTCATCTATCGATTCGATTGGTTCCGCGGCGACGGCAAGTTGGCCGACAGCATCATCCTCGAGCCGAAGATGACGGGACGAGGCGGCGTGCGATTCCCCGCGGGACTCGCGCCGTCGCGCGATGGCAAGACGCTCTACGTCGCGGAGAATCTCTCCGACTCCCTGGCGGTCATCGACATCCCGACGCGGAAGGTCGTCGCGCGATTCGCGACCGAGCGCTACCCCTTCGCCGTCGTCGTCGCCTTTGACGGCACGGTCTACGTGTCGTCGTGGGGCGGCAGCACGGTGTCGGCGTTCAAGCCGAGCTATGAGAACAGCGCCAAGCTCACCGACCTCGGTCGCATCAAGGTCGCGCGGCATCCCTCGGCGATGGTGCTCAACGGCGATGGCTCGCGGCTCTTCGTCGCGTCGGGGAGCACCGATCGTGTCGACGTCATCGACACGGAAAAGCGTCAGGTGATGGCGGAGCTGCTCGATCCGCCGCCGGCCGGTCCGAACGAGGGGAGCACGCCGAACGCGCTGGCGCTGTCGATCGATGGCACTCGGCTCTTCGTGGCCGAGGCGGACAACAATGCCGTTGCCGTGTTCAACTTGTCATCGCGCACCGCGAACATCCTCGCCGCCACCGGCGACGACAAGCTCGCCGGCCGGGTCGCGACGGGGTGGTATCCGACCGCGCTCAACGCCGACGGGGACGTGCTGCTGGTGCTCAACGGCAAGGGTACGAACGGCTCGGCTCCCAATCCGAAGCGCGTGCAGACTGGCGGTGACCGGCGGCTGACGCCGCGCGAATACACGCTCGGCCAGCTCAACGGCTCGCTGCAGGCGATCCAAGGCCGGCTGCCGGTGGCGCAGCTCAAGACCTACACGGATAAAGTCGCGGCCCTCAATGGTTGGGACACCAAGCGGGACACCATCGCCAAGTATCCGCCCTTCGAGCACGTCGTGTACGTCATCAAGGAGAATCGCACCTACGACCAGGTCTTTGGCGATCTCGGCATCGGCGATGGCGACACATCACTCGTGTTCTTTCCGCGGAGTGCGTCGCCGAATCATCGCGCCATGGCGCGGCGCTTCGGCGTGTTCGACCGGTTCTTCGTCAACGCCGAGGTGAGCGCGGACGGACACAACTGGTCGACGGCGGCGTACGCGACCGACTACGTGCAGAAGACGGTGCCGTCGGAGTACCGCGAGGGCGATCGCCGCATGCGCGCGAAAAAGTCGGAGAAAGAAGACCCGGGCCGCCCGTACGACTACGAGGGACGGAATCGCGGATCGGGCACGGCGAGCATTCCTGACGACGATGTCGCCGCGCCGGCGAACGGCTATCTGTGGGATCTCGCCGCGAAGGCGGGGATCACGCTCCGGAACTACGGCGAGTTCGTCGCCAAGGAGGGTCCGACGTCCGGCGAGGAGGATACGTCGAAGACGTTGAGCCGGTATCGCGGCACGAAGCCGGCGCTTCTCGCCTCGACGAACACCGCCTACCCCGGATTCAATCTGAACATCCAGGATCAGAAGCGGATGGACATCTACCTGGCCGAGCTGGCGGAGTACGTTCGCGCGGGAAAGATGCCGGCGCTGGAGATCGTGCGGCTTCCCGACGATCACACGTCGGGCGTGGACGAGGGCAAGCCGACGCCCCGCGCCTACTTCGCGGACAACGATCTCGCGCTCGGCCGGATGATCGAAGGGTTGAGCAAGTCGCCATTCTGGAAGAGCACCGTGGTGTTCGTGGTCGAAGATGATGCGCAGAACGGACCGGACCACGTCGACTCGCACCGCGCGCCTTTCCTCGTCATCTCGCCGTACACGAAGGCGGGCGTGGTGCATCGCTTCACCAACACCACCGACGTGATCGCGACCATCGCCGACATTTTGCATCTCGGATCGATGTCGCAGTTCGACTACTTCGGCACGCCGCTACGCGACATCTGGACGACGACGCCGGATCTCGCGCCGTACGCGGTGCTGGTACCCGAACAGAGCCTCGATCAAAAAAATTCGCCGCCGCCTCCGACGCCGGCGCCGGGGCCAAGGCTGGATTTCTCGCGGGAAGATCGCGTCGACGACGATGTCTTCAACCGGATTCTCTGGCGGGCCATCAAAGGAAGCGCGCCGTACCCTGGCGCGACGCGCATGGGCGCGCTTGAGTGGAAACGGTCGCGATGATCTCGCGTAGGTGAGTGCCCGCCGGTGGCTCCTCACGATCCTCTCGTTCGGCGCCGCCATTGGTGTCTCGGTGTACATCGTGGCGAGCAGTTGGCCCGAAGAGCACGCGCCACTGTTGCCCGTCTCGGCGCATGCGTTGGCCATGCTGGCGGCGGCGATCGACATGCTCGCGCGCGGCGCGAAGATCCGCTATAGCGGGCACGCGCTCGGCATGCCTCTCTCATTGCGCACCGGTCTCCGCACGAGCCTCGGCGGGGACTTCGGCGCCGGCATCACGCCCGCACGGTCGGGCGCCGAGCCGGCGCGCTTTCTGATTTTGGCTGAGCGCGGCATCCCGATCACGAACGTGCTGCTGCTGTTGTTCGTCGAGCTGTTCCTCGAGATGCTGTCGCTCGCGATCGTCGCGATCATCCTGGCCATCACATTCCGTGATGCCGGCAAGATGATCAGCGGAATGATTGGACTCGTCTTTGGGTATGCCGGCGTGGTGCTCGGCGCCGGGGGCGTCGCGCTAATGCTGTCGAGGCACAACGCGCACGGGCCGCCGCCGGCGTGGGCGCTGCGGATAGGATTGCACGCCGGACGCTGGCGAGCCGTGCAACGCCTGCTGCGTCAGGTGAAGCACGGCGTGTCCAGGCTGCGCGGCGCGGCGCCGGTGCCGGCACTGGTGGCGCTGGCGTGCTCGACGCTGCACGTGATCGCGCGTCTGGCCGTGCTCCCGGCGCTCGTACTCGCGGCCGATCCGGCCGTGCCCCTGGCGCCGCTGACGTTGTGGCCGCTGGTGCTGTTCTATGGAGGCGTGGTCGCCCCCGTTCCCGCCGGCGGCGGCGTGATCGAGTTCGCCTTCAAGGCGACGCTGGGCCACGTGATTCCCAAGCGCATCTTCGGGGCGACGCTCATCTGGTGGCGATTCTACACGTTCTATGTCAACATTGCGCTCGGAGCGTTGATTGCCGGCGGCACCGTGATGCGTGCGCTGCGCGAGCGCGGCAAGCCGAAGCACGAAGCGCATCGGCATCGGGTGACCGCTCTACCGTGACGGAAAGGTAGCGGCCCGAACGCGACCACCCTTCGAGATTCGTGCGACAAGCGAACGGCGCGACACCAATCAGCCGAGTGAGAAGGTCCGGTACCAGAGATTCGGAGAGAGCTGGCGGGCTTCGTACCGGCCCGAATTCAGAACTGCACCAAGGTCTGACCGGTGAAGTAGAGCTGGG
>JALZAE010000516.1 GCA_030948535.1 Gemmatimonadota bacterium
ATGGCATGGTACAGGGCGTCGGCTTCCGGCCATTCGTTCACGGGCTCGCCAGCGCGCTCGAGCTGCGTGGCTCGGTGCGCAACGCGCCGACCGGCGTTCTGGTCGATGTTGAGGGGGAGTCGGACTCGATCGACCGGTTTCTGCTGCGCCTGACGACCGACTCACCGGCGCTTGCGGCGATTCACGACGTCGACGTGCAAGAGGCGCCCCTCGCCGCGCAGCACGGGTTCACCGTAGCGTCGAGCGCGATCGATGGCGCGCGCGCGATGAACGTGCCGGCCGACATCGCGACCTGCGACGCGTGCCTCGCCGAGATGCTCGATCCCGGCGACCGGCGGTATCGCTACCCCTTTGTCACGTGCACCCACTGCGGTCCACGTTTCACCATCGTCACCGATCTGCCGTACGATCGGCCGCGCACCACGATGGCGTCGTTCGCGATGTGCGGCATGTGCCGCGCCGAGTATGAGAATCCGAGTGACCGGCGCTTCCACGCGCAGGCGATCGCATGCTGGACCTGCGGGCCGTCGCTGCGTCTGACGACGGCGACCAGCGGCGACGTCCGAGCCCGTGGCGAGGCCGCGCTGATGGACGCCATCGCCGCGCTGCGCGCTGGTCGCACCGTCGCGGTGAAAGGACTCGGCGGATATCACCTCGCGTGCGACGCGTCGTCGTCGAGTGCCGTCGCTCTGCTCCGCTCGCGGAAACAACGCGAAGCAAAGCCGTTCGCCACCATGGTGCGCGATCTCGACGCCGTCCGCGCGCTGTGTCATCTGGATGACGTGGAGGCGGCGCTGCTTCAGTCCTCAGCGCGGCCAATCGTGTTGCTCCCCAAGCGGTCAGAGGCAACCAGCGCCGTGGACGAGGTTGCGCCGACGCTGCGCGAGCTCGGTGTCATGCTTCCCTATACGCCGCTGCATCATTTGCTAATGAGTGCCCTCGCCGCGCCGCTGGTGATGACGAGCGGAAATCTGAGCGACGAGCCGATTGCGATCGATGACGACGAAGCCTGCGCTCGACTTGCCGGAGTCGCCGATCTTTTTCTCTCGCACGACCGGCCGATCGCCGTGCGATGCGACGACAGTGTGGCGCGCGTCCTGTGCGGCGCGCCCGCCATCGTCCGCCGTTCACGCGGCTTCGTGGCGCAGCCCATCGCGTTGCCCGTTACGCTGCATGCGCCGACGCTTGCCGTGGGCGCGCACCTCAAGAATACGTTCTGCATCGGCAACGGCCGGCGCGCATGGCCGTCGCCGCACATCGGAGACCTCGGCAACGTCGACGCCTCCGCCGCGCTGCGGGACGGCATCGATCACTTCGTGCGCTTACTTGGGGTTCGACCGCGCGTGATCGCGCACGACCTCCATCCGGACTATCGCTCGACGCATATCGCGGGGCTCCTCGCTCCGGAATTCGGCGCGGAGCTCGTGGCGGTGCAGCACCATCACGCGCACGTCGCCGCGTGCATGGCGGAACACGGCGTTACGGCTCCGACGATCGGCATCGTCTTCGACGGTGCTGGACTTGGCACCGACGGCGCGATATGGGGCGGCGAGTTTTTGCTCGTCGAGCTCGGTGAGTGTGCGCGATGTGAACGCATTGGCAGTCTTGCGTACGTTCCGCTTCCCGGTGGGGACGCGGCGGCGCGCGAACCGTGGCGCTCGGCGTACTCGCACGTGTGGGCGGCCCACGAGGGTACTGCGCGCGGCTTCGAGCGCTACGAGTCGCTTTCTACCGCCGCACCGGTCGATCCCCGACGACGTCGCCTCGTCGCTCAGATGATCGCGCGCGATGTGCGGTGTCCACGCACGTCGAGCGTGGGGCGATTGTTCGACGCCGCGGCATCGCTCACCGGCCTGCGGCACGTCTCCCGATTCGAGGGAGAGGCAGCCATGGAGCTCGAGGCGATCGCCGACCGCTCGACAACGCGAAGCTATCCGGTCGAGCAGCGCGCGTCGGGGACGAGGTGGGTGCTCGATCCGGCGCCGATCGTGCGCGGCATCATGGACGACGTCGAGCGCGGATTCGATGCATCTGTCATCGCCAGTGCATTTCACAATGCCGTGCGGGACATTGCCGTTGCCGGCGCCGAAACGGCGCGCGACGCGACCGGTGTGGCGCGCGTCGCACTGACCGGCGGCGTGTTCCAGAACGCACTCCTTGCGCAACGCTGTGATGATGCATTGCGCTCACGCGGGTTTGAGGTGCTGCTGCATCGTGCGGTGCCGTGTAACGACGGCGGGATTTCGCTGGGCCAGCTCGTCGTCGCGGGCGCGTCACTCGTGGCACGGGAGGTCGTATGTGCCTAGGCATACCGGCGCGAGTGATCGAGTTCGTCGACGCCACGCGACAGCTGGCGAAGGTCGATGTGTCCGGCGTCCGGCGCATCGTGAACGTTGGGCTCGTGCTGCCGGATGGGCTCGACGTGGGCGATTGGGTACTGCTCCATGTGGGCTTCGCGCTGAGCAAGATCGACGAGGCCGAGGCGCAGCGGACGATCGACTTTCTCAAGCAGCTGGACGGCGCGTACGAACAGGAAGTCGACCAGCTGAAAGAGAGTCGCATTCAATGACCGGCGTCGCCATCGAAACGGCCGCGTATGCCCGGCTCGTCGCGCTCGCGGAGCGACGCGTGGAGATTGGCGCCGAGGTCGCGACGCGATTCTTCGACAACTCGGCGGATCGCGTGGCTTACGTGTGTTTCGAAATGGCGCAACGCTTCGAGCGCGGCGCGCGACTCTATGTGTTCGGCCGGGGCGCGAGCGCGAGTGACGCCCACCACGTCGCCGTGGAGTTCGTGCACCCCGTGCTGGTCGGAAAGCGCGCGCTCCCCGCGATCGCGCTCCACGGTGACGTAAGTGCGTCACTCGCGACCCTGGCGCGCGCGGATGACATCGCGATCGGCATCAGCGCCGCGCCCGACGCCGCGGCCGATGTTGCGCTCGTCGGCGCGCGTGCGGCCGGCATGCTCGCCATTCGCATCTCGGGAGGCACTGCGTCGAACGAGGAGCTCGCCTTCGTTGTGCCATCGCACGACGCGATGCTCGTGCAGGAAGTGCAAGAGACGCTGTGCCACGTGATCTGGGAGCTCGTGCACGTCTACCTCGATGGGAGCAACGCGCAATGAATCACTGCACGCCCGACGCGAGCGGACACTGCACGCTCTGCGGTGATGACGCCGTCGAGGCGATGGTCATCGCGGTGGACAGCGCCGCGCGGCTCGCGACCGCGCGCGTCGGCGGGGCGATCGCGATTGTCGCGCTCGATCTGGTCGACGGCGTCGCCGAGGGCGACGTTGTGCTCGTGCACCAGGGCTTCGCGATCGGCCGGCTCGATCGTCGCGCGGAGGAAGCCCGATGACGATCGAGCGCGACTTCGGCCGCGAGATGTATCCATTTCTGCACGCGGTAGGCACGAGCTGGTCGTCGACGCGCCCGGACATCGCGCACGCCGTAGGCGAGTCGACGCGCGAGAAATGCCGCGACGCGGTCGCGGTGCGGCGACAGCTCGTGATCGAGTATCGCCATCAGCTCGTCGACGCGGCCATCGCGATGGCCGGCGCGTTCTCACGTGGCGGCAAGCTCCTCGCCTTCGGCAATGGCGGCAGCGCCACGGACGCCGAGGATGCGGTGACGGACTGCATGGCGCCGCCCGTCGACGGGTGGCGCGCGCTCCCGGCGATCGGGCTCACGGAGGACAGCGCCATTGTCACCGCGATCGCCAACGACGTCGGCGCGGAGCACATCTTCGCGCGCCAGGTGATCGCGCTCGGCGCGCGAGGCGACATCGCGCTTGGCTTCTCAACGAGTGGCAGCTCACCGAACGTGGTTTCCGCGTTGAAAGAAGCGAAGCGCCGCGGCCTCCTCGCCGTCGCGTTCAGCGGCGGCGATGGAGGCGCGATGGCGCGCGCGTCGGACGTCACCGACTTCTGCTTCGTCGCACGACTCGATTACATCCCGCGCATCCAGGAAGGGCACGCGACAGCGTGGCACGTGTTGCTCGAGCTGGTGCAGGACGTGCTCTCGACCGCCGAGGCCGTCGCATGACGTTGCGTCACGTGGACGAGTACCGGCGCCCGCAGGACATTCGGCATCTCACCGCCGAAATCGAGCGGCTGGCGCGCGGGCGCGAGTTCAAGTTGATGGAAGTGTGCGGCGGCCACACCCACGCCATTTACAAGCACGGGCTGCAGGACCTGTTGCCGCCGAACGTCGAGCTGGTGCACGGTCCGGGTTGTCCGGTATGCGTGATCCCCATGGGACGGCTCGACGACGCGATGGCGATCGCGCGCACCCCTGGTGTGATCTTCGCCACCTTCGGCGACATGATGCGCGTACCAAGCTCCCGCGGCAGCTTGCTCGACGCCAAAGCCGAGGGCGCGGATGTGCGATTCGTCTACTCGCCGCTGGACGCGCTCCGCCTGGCACGCGAAGCGCCAGATCGTCAGGTCGTGTTCTTCGCGGTCGGTTTCGAGACGACCGCGCCATCCACTGCCGCGACCCTGCTCCGCGCGCGCGAGGAGGGGATCGAGAATTTTTCGGTCTTCTGCAACCACGTGACGATCGTGCCGGCCATCAAAGCGATTCTCGATTCGCCCGGCATGCAGCTCGACGGCTTCATCGGTCCCGGCCACGTCTGCACGATCATTGGCCTCGCGCCATTCGAATTCATCGGGCGCGACTACACCCGTCCGATCGTCGTCTCGGGCTTCGAGCCGGCGGACGTGCTGCAGTCGGTGGTGATGCTGCTCGAGCAGCTCGGCCGCGGCGAGGCGCGGGTAGAGAATCAGTACGCGCGCGTCGTCCGGCCAACCGGCAATCCTCGCGCGATGGAAATTCTGCTCCAAACGATGGAGCTGCGTCCCTATTTCGAATGGCGCGGGCTCGGGTTCATCAATCACAGCGCGCTCAAGCTGCGGGCCGAGTTCAAGGCCTGGGACGCCGAGGCGAGATTCGCCGTGCCCGGTGTGCGCGTCACCGATCCCAAGGCGTGTCAGTGCGGAGAGGTGCTCAAGGGCGTCTTGAAGCCATGGCAGTGCCGGGTGTTCGGGAGCGCTTGCACGCCGGAGACACCGATCGGGTCGTGCATGGTATCGCCGGAGGGCGCCTGCGCTGCGTACTTCAACTACGGCCGATATTCGCTGCAGAAGAGTGCGCGGGCCGTCGCTGGAGTCGCGTCGTGACCGCGCGCATCGAGTCGTCGCTTCCCGCGCAGCTCGATCGCATGGCGCGCGCACACGATGCGCGGAAGTCGCGTTACGTGCTCAAGGATGAGCGCGTGTCGCTGAGTCACGGCGCCGGCGGCAAGGCGAGTCATCAGCTCCTCGAAGGCCTCATCTTCCCCGCCCTTGCGAGCAACGCGCTCCTCGCGCAGGACGACGCTGCTGTGCTCGCGCTCGGCGATCAACGGCTCGCGTACACGACGGATTCGTATGTCGTCAGTCCGATTTTTTTTCCCGGCGGCGACATCGGCTCGCTTTCCGTGCACGGCACCGTAAACGATCTCGCGATGCAAGGCGCGCGACCGCTCGCGCTCTCCGTCGCCATCGTGCTCGAGGAGGGATTCGAGACGGTCGAGCTCAGACGCGTGCTCGAGTCGATGGCGGCAGCGGCGCGCGCGAGCGGGATCGAGATCGTCACCGGTGATACCAAGGTGGTGCCGCGCGGGAAAGCGGACCGCATCTTCATCACCACCAGCGGCGTCGGTGTCGTTCCACCCGGTGTGCATCTGTCGATGCGCAATGCTTGTGCTGGCGACCGCGTACTGGTGAGCGGCGCGATCGGGGATCACGGAATCGCGGTAATGCTGGCGCGCGAGGCGCTGGAGCTCGAATCGGAGATCCGCAGCGATTCGGCGCCCTTGGCCGATCTGGTCGCGGCGTTGCTCGTGGCGGCACCGGGCACGCGCGCGCTCAAGGATCCGACCCGGGGCGGCGTGGCGACGGCGCTGAACGAGATCGCCGAGCAGGCGGGCGTCGGTATTGCAATCGATGAGGAGCATGTACCGGTGCACGACGCGGTGCGCGGTGCCTGCGAAATCCTGGGCCTCGACCCGATGCACATCGCGAACGAGGGCAAGCTGATCGCGATCGTGCCGCCGGACGAGGCTGACGCCGCGCTGGGCGCGTTGCGCGCTCACTCGTTAGGCAGCGAGGCGGCGATCGTAGGCGACGTCACGAATGAGCACCAGGGGATGGTGATCGTGCGCACCGGCATCGGTGGCTCGCGCGTGCTGGACATGCTGGTCGGCGATCCGCTGCCCCGCATCTGCTAGACGTCCACGTAAGAGTTGGAGGAGAGCGCATGGCGACGGCGACCGAACCTGGCACCATTCGAGGGGGGCAGCCCCCGATTCCGGAGACGATGCCGGAGCACAAGCCGCAGCGGCTTCCGCTCGGACCGCTGAAGACGGTGCACGTCTTTTGGATGGCGGGGATGAGCTGCGACGGGTGCACCATCACTGTCGCGGGCGCGACGAATCCCGGCATCGAAGGGCTGCTGACCGGGACGGTGCCCGCGATGCCGAAGGTGATCCTCCATCATCCCGTGCTATCAGTCGAGGCGGGCGCCGAGTTCATGCAGTCCTTTAAGGATGCGTACGCTGGCGCGCTCGGCGATCCCTACGTCGTGGTCTTCGAGGGCTCCGTTCCCGATGAGCGCATCGCCGCGCGCACCGGCGGTTACTGGTCCGCGATGGGCTCTGAGGCGATCGCCGGCGGGAACGGCGAATCGCATCTCGTGCCGACGACCGAGTGGCTGCACCGGCTCGCTCCCGGGGCCGCGGCGACGATCGCGATCGGCACGTGTGCGACGTGGGGCGGCATTCCATCGGCGGAGGGAAATCCCACCGGCGCGATGAGCGTCATGGATTTTCTCGGGAAGGAGTATCGCAGCGCGTTTGGTTTGCCCGTGATCAACATCCCCGGCTGCGCGCCGCAGGGCGACAACTTCACTGAGACTGTGTTTGCGATTCTGCTCTTCTTGCAGGGCCTCGGCCCGCTTCCGGCCTTTGACGAGCTCGGTCGCCCGTCGTGGCTCTACGGCGAGACCGTGCACCGCGGCTGCACGCGCGCGGGCTACTACGAAGAGGGCGTCTTCGCGCACGAGTACGGCGAGAAGGAGTGCCTCGTCGAGATCGGCTGCTGGGGTCCGGTCGTGAACTGCAACATCGTGAAGCGCGGCGCGATCAACCACATGGGCGGATGCATGGAAGCCGGCGGCGTGTGCATCGCGTGCACGATGCCCGGATTCCCTGACAAGTTCTCTCCGTTCTACAAGGCGCCGCCCGGCGGCATCGTGTCGACCGCGATGTCGTATAGCGTGGGGAGTGTCATCCGGCGCTTGCGGCGACTGAGCAATCGCCACGCGAGCCGGGAGCGCCGGTGGGATGTCAACAACGACGTGCCCAGCGGTTGGGCCAACCTCCCGGGAGAAACGGCGGGCCTCAAGATGATGGAGTTCTTCTACCAGAAGTGGCAGCACTGGGGCGCGCGAAAGCCCGGCCGCAACCCGGGAGAGGAAGCGCGTCTGTGGGGCGGCACCCGCCCCGGAAAGCCGAGCGACTACATCGACGACAGTGTGTCGGAGGGCAAATGAGCGACGCACAGCTGTGGGCTTCGTGGCGACTGTGGATGGGAGTGGCGGCGCTGATCATTGTCGTCGCGGCGGTGCTGCTCATCCTCATCTGGCGGACGGCGCGCGGCATTTACACCGAAGCGGTGCGTGCCCTCGGCGCCGCGGAACGAATTCGCGTGAGCACGATGCCCATCTGGGCGCTCGAGACGACGAATGAAGTGGCAGGCGGTCTACTCGAGACAGTCCAGGCAATTGAACAGAAGGGCGGCGCGCTCGCCGCGGCGCTCGAGTCACACGCCGGCGCACATTGACCGAGACACCCACATGACATCGCCATCCGCCGACACCATTCGCACGATCTGGACGCTGTCGCTCGTCGTATTCGCCGTCGTGTTGGTCGTCGTCGCCGTGCTGCTGACCCTCATCCTGCGGACGGCGCACGACATCAAGGCCGGCGTGTCGTTGATCTGGAACGTCGGCCAGCGCATCGCGAACAACACCATCCACCTCGCCTTGCTGCGGCAGACAAACGCCGGCGCGGAGCAGATCCTCAAGCACGCCGTTGGCATCATTGGGGCCACCGCGACGGTGCAGGCCCACGCGGAGCAATGCCCCGGATGTCCAGCCTGTGTCCTCGGCCCGAGGTGGTCGCGATGAGTCCCTTCACACTGCTCGCGCTCCTCTCGCTCATAGGGGCGGCGGCACTGTTCATCGCGCTTCTGATTTTTCTGAACTTGATCACGACAGAGCTGGAAAAAATCGGCGGCGAGGAGAAGGGATACGGAGTGCGCGCGAGCTTCCTCTCCAAGATTCGCGTCGGCGTTCGAGCGATCGAGACCGAGACGGGCGTGATCGCGCCGCAGGTGACCAACCTCAACGGTACGCTCACGCAAGTGCGCGACGGACTGGTGGTGATCGACAAGAACTTGGCTGGCGTGATCGACGCCGTCGTGCGTCAGGAGGCGACGTGAACAGCAACGCCATGCCGGGCACGGTCTTCACCATCTGGTGGATCGGACTGATCGTCACGCTCGTGATCTTTGTGCCCTTATCTGTCTATCTCCTCCACCGTACCTACATCGCGGCGCGCTCCATCAAGCAGTACGCCGCAGAGACGCTGAAGGCGGCGGCCGGCATCGCCGGCAACACGCAGCACATTCCCGCGCTGGATGCGACGATCGCGGTCGGCGGCTCGATGGTCGCCGTCGCCGGAGAGATCGCCGCCAAACTCGAGGCGGCCGGCGGTGTACTCGCCGGCCGCGCAAAATGAGGATGTCACCATGCTGCTGATCCTCACACTCATCACGGTCGCGCTCGTTGTGATCGCCCTCGCCGGATACCTGATCGCCATCGCTTGGCAGCTCATCCAAGCGCGGCGCAGCGTCGCCGCCATCGCCGACGGTCTCGAGGCTGTGGCGGGGCACACGCACCCGCTGCCCGACAAGCTGACGACGATCAACGCCGCACTCACGCAGCTCCTCACCGGCCTTCAGGCCGCCGACGGCCATCTCGGGCGCGTCGCCACCGTCTTCAAACTCGGCTGAGCGACCGGCCGCGGAGTGGGCGAGTCATGTGCTTCAAGAATTTGCCAGTTGAGTTCGACGCGCAGGGAAAAGCATTTCTCAAGGACGGCGCCGGAAATCCGTACAACACGGCGACGGCCGGCCCTCCGGGCGTTCCCAAGCAGCTGACCTCGGAGCGTGTCGCCGAGCTCGTCAAGCGCAACGGGCACATCAAGGACGTCGACTTCGATCCGGTGACCCGCGTCGCCGGCGCGCTCGCCTTCCATACAGTCGCTGACGTGCGCGAGCGAAAGGTAATCGAGGCACGCTCAGTCGCGACGCTCTTCCGCGGCTATGAGGTGATCATGATCGGCCGCGATCCGCGCGACGCGATCTTCATCACGAGCCGCGCATGCGGCGTCTGTGGCGGCGTGCACTCGACCTGCTCCGCGCTGGCGATCGAGATGGCGATCGGCTGCCAGCCGCCGCCACTCGGCGTGCTCATCCGCAACCTCGCGTTGTCGCTCGAGTTTCTCTATGACAACCCGCTCCACTTGCATCTGTTGGCCGGCCCCGACTACTCCGCGGTGATCGTCGAGGGGACGAATCCGGGGTTGATCGAGCGCGCCAAGCGCACCGAGGCCAAGCACACGGACGTGCACGGCTATCGCACGATTCTCGATTTGATGACCGACCTCAATCCGCTCAGCGGCGGGTTGTATCTGGAAGCGTTGCACATGACGCGCGTGGCGCGCGAGGCGTATGTGCTCATCTGCGGCAAGTATCCGCACCCACAGACGATCGTGCCTGGCGGGATGAGCTCGACGATCACGCTCACGGTGATGAACGAGATGTACGTCCGCATGAGCCAGTTCTTCGACTACGGCAAGAAGATGGCCGGCATCTGGGATGACCTCACCGAATTTTTCTACGAGGCGAATCCCGAGTACAAGAAGGTCGGCGCGCGGCGCGCGAACATGATCGACACCGGCATCTTCGACCACCCTGATGCGTACG
>JALZAE010000530.1 GCA_030948535.1 Gemmatimonadota bacterium
GTCGGCAGACAGTGGCTGTTGTCGCCCGTGAGATGCACCGCCTCGAACTCGCCGTCGAAGAAGACGCCGACGGTGAGGTCGCGAATGTCGTGGCGCGCGCCGTCACGCGTGATCTTCACCACGCGCACGCCCGCCTTCCCATAACTGTTGTCGCCGAGCCGAGCCGCCATGGACCGTCCTCTCGTTAGGCGGAGGTGGGCGCGCCGCGCGAGCGCAGAATCGTGACGAAGCTGCGGCTGCGCAGCTCATCGAGTGTCAACCCCGTTCGCGTGAGCGTTTCATCCTCGGTGATCGCGCCGCAGTTGATGCCGCGGAGAAAGAAGTTGAGCAGTCCCTGCCCCGTCGCCGCGTCGTCGAACACGTCGCCGACGAGCGTTGCTTGCGCCGCTTTCTCGACAAAGTTCTTGAGCCGCGCCCCCGCGGCATCGACGCTCTCGAGAAAGAAGGCGAACACCGCCAGATAGCGCGTCACCAGCTGCGCCGGATGCAAATCCCAGCCCTGGTAGAAGCCGTTCATGAGCGACCAGCGTACGTCGTCGTAGTGCAGCTTCCACGCGCGATGCACGCTCGCCCGATTGTTCGCGACCTGTAGCGCCGTCAGCATATTCCCGGCGGATGCGCGGTGCGGCGCCACGGGCAGCATCGTCGTCGATCCGTCTGAGAGCCAAACGCCGGTGCCGGCCAACGCGACCTGCATCATGTGCTTGGCAAAATCGCAGGCCGGATGCCGCATCGCTTGATACGACGCCGTGATGCTGATTCCCGCCGTGTAGTCGTAGGTCCCGAAGTGCGCCGCGGCCATTCTGCCGTGCGCCGCGTCAAACAGCAGCGGCAAGGTCGCCGCCCCGTTCGCCGAGATGATCGATTGCGGCGTCTCCACCATCAGCTCGAAGCGCAACGCGCCTTCGTCGAGCGACGATCGGTGCTCCAGCGCGCGCAGCAGCTCGACGAAGTACGTCACCTGCTCCGGAATCGTCACTTTCGGCAAAGTGATGACGAAATTCGGCGGAAGCACTCCGCTATTCGCATCGAGCATCGCGTCCATGAACAGCTCGAGTGTGCGCTTGCTGCGCTCTCGCAGCTCCTCGTTCAGCGGCTTGATGCGAATGCCGATGAAGGGCGAGAGCGTGCCGGCTTTGGCGCCGGCCGCAACCGCATTCGCCACCGACTTGGCGTGGCCATCCTCCTCGGTATCGGGACGATTGCCGTACCCATCCTCGAAGTCGATGCGAAAATCTTCTACCGGCTCGCGGCTGAGCTTGTCAGCGACGCGACGGTACAACTCGGCGCGTAGCGCGGCATCCACGTCGAGCCCGACGGCGCCGGCGAGCGCGTCCGCGTCCGGGGCGAACTCGGCGAGAGCTCGAGCGGCGATCGAGCCCAGCTTCGGCACGGAATCGGCGCGAAAGAGCTGCGCACCCCCGTAGACCGTGTGCACGGGCTGCCTCGCGCCCGACTCGCCGCGATAGCGCTTGCTGAACTCGGTGTTCGCGATCGAGAGCGGATCGAAAGCCATGGCGATTCGTGGTCCGGGGTGAGTGCTACGCGTTATAGATCGTACCGGCGCGCTCGCGATAGAGCTCCAACACCGCGGCCGCTTCCTCGCGCAGCAGCGCGGGCACCACCTCGATGCCGCGCGCGCGCAGATAGTCGTATGATTCCGCGAACACTGGGCCCTCATCGAACTGCACGCGCTCGGCGTCGGAGCGCGACGCGCCCCACACCAATCGGCGCACGCCACTCCAGAGCGTCGCGCCGAGGCACATCGCGCACGGCTCGGATGACGTGATCAGCTCGTGATCCGGCGAGCCCGGCACACGAAGCGTGTACGAGCCAAGTCGCGCCGAGGCCATCATGAACGCCATGACTTCTCCGTGGAGCACCGGATTCTGCAACCGCACGACGCTGTTCATGCCGGCTGAGACGAGACGCCCAGTGCCGCGCTCGACGATGATCGCCCCGAACGGACCACCTGTGTCGCGCATCACATTTTCCCGCGCGATGCGAATGGCCAACCGCATCTTCGACTCGTCGTCGGGCAAGCACTGCTCCCAATCAACGACCTCGCGGACCCAGTCGGGGTATGAGATGTGGATGCGGCTGGCGTGCATGCGCACCAATATCGCATCGCTCGCCGCCTCGCGCGCCATGCCTAAAGTATCGAGATTTCGGCGACTCGAACCGGGCCGGAGCGATGGAATGGCAATGCAGTACCGTGTCGCGAAAGACACCACGAGACGGCAAGCTGGAGATCACGGCTGAGAGCGCGACGCAGCTGGGGCGTCTTGCCGATCTTCAGGTTGCGGTCGGCGCCACACGCGGCGCGGGCCGGGTGGCGTCCATGCCGTGCACCTGTCGCGGTCAGGGCGACGCGCACGTGCACTGGTTCCTCGAGAGTGACTCCCTCAAGGCGCTCGTGCCAGGGGACACCGTGACGGTCGCATTGGGGACAGATGGGTCGGTGAGTGTCACGGCGGCGTAGTGGAGGCATGGCC
>JALZAE010000545.1 GCA_030948535.1 Gemmatimonadota bacterium
GACAATGGTAACGCGGTGCTAAATACGCTCACGTGTGCGTGGAGTCGTTGGGCGGTAGGCGTTGATGGCGACCGTTGTTGAAATGTCAGATGTCAATGAGAGCGAGCAAGCTCGGCATCGCACTCGCTTTGGCAACGCCGCAATTTCACTGACCTCTGACATCTGACGTCCCTCACTTCTTTGAACTCAATGCACACTCCTCGGTCGACCACGGTTCTCAGTTTGGTGCTGACGCTCGGCGCTCCACTCTGCGCCCGCGCGCAGGACGCGTCATCAGTGCTAGCCCGCTATCAGTCCACCGCTGACAACCTCATCAACGCCGCACTCAAAGACAGCGCAGCATACAACCGACTGGCCGAGCTCACTGACACCTTCGGCAATCGGTTGAGCGGAACCCCGCGCCTCGAGTCGGCGATCGACTGGGTGATCGCCGAGATGAAAAAGGACGGGCTGTCGAACGTCCGCGGCGAGAAGGTGATGGTGCCGCACTGGGTGCGCGGCGAAGAATCCGCATCGCTCGTGTCGCCGCGGCCGCAGCCGCTCGCTATGCTCGGACTCGGCGGCAGCGTCGGCACGCCGGCGAGGGGGATCACCGCGGAAGCGATCGTCGTGAGTAGCTTCGACGATCTCAACGCGAAGGCCGCACAGGCGAAAGGAAGGATCGTCGTATTCGACGTTCCCTTTCCGCAGACCGGCGAGCCCTTCGATAATTATGGAAACGTGGTGCGATACCGCGGCGGCGGAGCAAGCGAAGCCGCGAAGCTCGGGGCCGTTGCGGTGCTTGTCCGCTCGGTGGCGTCCTTCTCGATCCGCAGTCCGCACACCGGTGGACTGCGCTACGATACGACCGTGGCCAAGATTCCGGCGGCCGCGCTCGCCGTCGAGGACGCGATGCTGCTGCACCGCATGCAGAATCGCGGCGACAAGCTCGTCATCAGGCTGAAGATGAGCGCGCAGACGCTCCCCGACGCTCCATCGCGCAACGTCGTGGCTGAGATCGTCGGATCCGAGTTGCCGAACGAGGTCGTCGTGCTCGGCGGTCACATCGACTCGTGGGATGTCGGCGCGGGCGCGATGGACGACGGCGGCGGTGTGGTCGCCGCCTGGGAAGCGGTGCGCTTGATGAAAGCGCTCGGCCTCAAGCCGCGGCGGACGGTGCGTGTCGTCGCCTGGACCAACGAAGAGAACGGCGGTCGTGGCGGCGCCGGCTACCGCGACGCGCACGCCGCCGAGCTCGACGGACACGTGCTGGCGATCGAGTCCGATAACGGACCGTTCAAGCCGCTGGGCTTTTCATTCGTCGGATCGGATGAAGCATACGCGATGGTGTCGCGGGTCGCGCCCCTGCTCGAGCGCATCGGTGCCGGGAAGGTCATCCGCGGCGGCGGCGAAGCCGACATCGCGCCACTCATGGCACGGGGCATCGCCGGCATGGGCCTGGCCACCGACCCATCGAAATATTTTTGGTACCATCACAGCGATGGCGATACGATCGATAAGCTCGACCCGCACGACCTCGCACTGTGCGTCGCGACGATGGCGGTAATGACCTACGTCGTCGCGGACATGCCGGAAAGAATTCCGCATGGACCGGCGGCGGCGCGGATGAGATGAGAGGGGTTCGGGGTCGGGGGCAGAAAGTTGGGCCGCGATCAAGAGCGTGGTGTTGCCCGGTTCTCAGTTCGGCGCCCCAACCCCCAACCCCTCAGTCCCCAACCCCCGACTCTCTACGGCCTCACGGTTAATACCACCTCGTCACCTGGCTGGACCGTGATCGACTGGCTATACGCCGTCCCACGACCGCCGATCGGGTCGGCGCTGAAGCTGATCGCTGTCGCGCCGAAGATGAGGCTCTTTGGAATCTCGAATCGCGTCTTGGCGTTGCCCGGAGCAAAGCCGAGCTTTTGTCTAGTCCCGGCGCTCCGGACGATGTAGATGTTTCGGTCGACGAACCCCTGGTTGTCGATCACGACATACGTCTTGGGAATCGGCGCCTCAGCTTCGAGCGTCTGCTGCCCCGAGTGCTTCGCGCACGCCGCGAGGGTAAAAAACGCTCCGATTGCCGTCGCCCGCTTGATCTGACCAATCATTCTTTGCACGCAGCCCCCGTATGTGCCCGGTTCTTGTTTGACCTCATGATCCACCGGAGCGCGCCAACGGTTCCGTCGCTCCTGGCGCGCCCGCATCTTTGTGCGATGCCCTCCACCTGTTCACCGCTATCGGAGCTTGCATGAAAGGACTCGTTCTCGCCACCCTCGTCGCACTGGCCGGCCCTCTGGCGACTCCGGCGGCGGCACAGACGCTCCCCCTAGCGGATGCGGTGCTGCAGAAAATCTGGAACGAAGGGATGCTGAGCTCGCAGCTCATGTCGCTGGCGCAGCCGCTGTTCGACTCGATCGGACCGCGGCTCACTGGCTCTCCGGCGATCCGATCGGCCAACGACTGGGCGGTCGCGAAGTATCAGTCGTGGGGAATCGAGGCGAAGAACGAGCAGTACGGCACGTGGAAGGGATGGAAGCGCGGCGTCACTCATATCGATCTCCTCACGCCGCGCATTCGCACGCTCGAAGGAACGATGCTGGCCTGGAGTCCGGGGACGAAGGGCAAGGTCGACGGCAAAGTCGTGATCATCCCCGACGTCGCGGATTCGGCGGCGTTCGTGGCGTGGCTTCCCAAGGCGCGCGGCAATTACGTGATGATCTCGATGCCGCAGCCGAGCTGTCGTCCCGATGCGAACTGGAAGGAGTTTGGCCTTCCGGAAGAGATGGACAAGATGCAAAAGGACCGCACCGCCGCGCAGACGGCGTGGACGGCGCGCGTCACCGCCGCCGGCGGCGCGCGGAACCTCCCGGGCAAGCTCGAGGCGGCCGGCGCCAAGGGCGTGCTCTCCAACCTGTGGTCGGCGGGGTGGGGCGTCGACAAAATCTTCAATGCGCGCACGGAGCAGATCCCCACAGTCGACCTGAGCTGCGAGGACTATGGGCTCGTCTATCGTCTCGTCGAGCATAATCAGAATCCGACGATTCGCATCGAGGCCGAAGCGACGCCGCTCGGCGAAGTTCCCGTGTTCAACACGATCGCGCGCATTCCGGGGAGCGAGAAGCCCGACGAATTCGTGATGCTGTCCGCGCACTTCGATTCGTGGGACGCCGGCTCCGGCGCCACGGACAACGGCACGGGCACGATCACGATGATGGAGGCGCTGCGCATCCTGAAGACCGTCTATCCGAAGCCGAAGCGCACGATTCTCGTCGGCCACTGGAGCGGCGAAGAGCAGGGACTCGTCGGCTCGCGCAGCTTTGCCGCCGACCATCCCGAGATCGTCAAAGGTCTGCAGGCGCTCTTCAACCAGGACAACGGCACCGGCCGCGTGGTGAACATGTCGACCTCCGGTCTTACCGGTGCCGGCGCGTTCTACGGTCGCTGGTTTGCGCGGCTTCCGGCCGAGCTCACGCGGAACATCACGCTCTCCTTTCCCGGTGCACCCGCGGGGGGCGGTAGCGACAACGCGTCATTCATCTGCTACGGCGCGCCGGGCTTCGGACTCGGCTCGACGTCCTGGGACTACGGCGCCTACACCTGGCACACCAACCGCGACACCTTCGACAAAGTCGTGTTCGACGAGGTCAAGCAGAACGCCACGCTGGCCGCCATGCTGGCGTATCTGGCCTCGGAAGATCCGGAGACAATTCCTCGCGACCGGCGTGTGATGGCTCCCGATCCGCGCACGGGCCAGGCGACGGTGTGGCCGGCCTGCAGCGTGCCGCCGAGGAAGAGTTCGGAGAGCACGCGCTAATTCAGGGATAGTGACAACAGCGGCCGACTTGACCGGCCGGTAGCTAGCATCGGAAACCGGCACAGTCCCATTAGTTACTGCTTAATCGCGGCATCAAAGCAGGGAGGGGCGGCAAGTAGCGTGATGTGACGTCGGCGGCCAGCGGAGTGATAGTCGAAGGCCAACCGGGCTTCGATTCATGACCCGACCGGCCGATAAAGGAGAGCGATGGGTGACGCGCATCGTGGCCATGGATGGCTCGATCGTTTCCGCCCCCTACCCACATCGCCCGCCATGCGCCTCTCCTACGGTAGTCTTGTTCTCGCGCTCGTCGCCACGGCAGCTTGCCACGGTGGCGACGCCACCTCGGCCGCGCCAAGCCTCGGCATCGCGCCCGGTGCAGTCTACCTCACACCTGGCGACAGCATCACGCTGAGCGCGCAGCGCTCTGGAAATACCGAAGTGAATGTGAGCTGGTCGAGCGCCGACACGAGCATCGTCGTCGTCACGCAGTCCGGCGGTGCCGCCGCGATGTTGCGCGCGAAAAAAATCGGGCTGACCACCGTCACCGTCAGCAAGGGCGGCGAGCAGGCGTCGGTGCCGGTCTCCGTCGTTGCGCCGGCGGTGTCGCACATCGCGATCAACCCCGCCGGTCCGACCACGCACATTGATGGCCGGGTGCAGCTCACCGCGGAAGTTCGCAACGCCGAGGGCGTGCTGCTTACCAACCGTCACGTGGGCTGGGCCAGCAACAATACGGTCATCGCAACGATCGACGACAATGGCGTCGTCCTCGGTCGCCAGATCGGCTCGGCAATCATCACCGCGTACTCGGAAGGCCAGCAGGCGAGCACGATCGTGTACGTGACGCAGGCCGTTGTCGCGACGGTGATCTTGCGCCCGTCGCCCGCGATCGTAGCGCGTTACGACTCCGTTCAGATGCGCGCGATTCCGCTCGATGTGCATCTCGACACGCTGCAGGGTTTGGCGACGTGGTACAGCTCGGATACGACGATCGCCAAGGTCGGCGCCAATGGTGTCGTCTACGGACGTAAGGAAGGCACGACCACCATTCTCGGCCAAATCGATGACAAGGTCGGCACGGCGACGATCACCGTCGGGCCGGCGCGCGCGACGTCGCTCGATGTGAGCATCGTGACGTCGCTCTCCAAGTACGAGCAGTCGCAGATCGTTCTGCACGTGCGCGACGTGATGGGTAACGAGCTCTTCGGTCGCACCGTCGTGTACTCGAGCGACAACGGCGCGTCCGTGACCGTCAGCAGCAGCGGACTCCTGACTGCCGTCGAGCAGGGCGCCGCTCGCATCACGATCGATTGTGAAGGCGTGCACCGGCAGTACAGCGTGGCCGTCATGCCTCCACTGGCCGCATCGGTCACGCTTAGCCCGTCATCGGCGACGATGACGGAGGGCGACACGCTCCGTGTTCTTCCCACGGCGATCGACTCGCACGGGAACCCGATTCTGTCGGGCAAGGTGTTCACCTTTGCGAGCACGCTACCGGCCGACGTTCGCGTCGACGAGAACGGCCTGGTCACCGTCGTCAACTATCACCCCGGCTCGGCGACGATTCGCGTGACCTGCGATGGGCAGACCGCGAACGCCACGATCAACCTGATCCCGCCCCCGGTGTCCTTCCTAACGATCTCGCCGGCGCAAGCGACGGTGTCGGCCGGTAGCCGCATCGTGGTCTCGGCGACGGCGTACGATTCGCAGGGCCGTCCGCTCCCGACGGCACCAATCGCCTACGTCTCGAACGATGGCAGGCTCGCGACGGTCGATGCGCTCGG
Organism: Gemmatimonadota bacterium; assembly: GCA_030948535.1. Lineage (GTDB taxonomy): Bacteria > Gemmatimonadota > Gemmatimonadetes > Gemmatimonadales > Gemmatimonadaceae > JALZAE01. Next base: position 5,584 of record JALZAE010000545.1, read on the forward strand.
CGTGGTACAGACCGATCCGCAGCACCTCGGCTCCGTCGGCCAGGTCACGATCACCGCGTCGAGCGGTGGCAAGTCGATTCCCGCGGTGATCACGATCATTCCGTAACGCAACGGCGTAGCTCGCAGTACTAAAACGCCCCGTGTCGAAGCTGGCACGGGGCGTTTTCGCTTTGCTACCTGAACAGCGCGCTCACGGCACGGTCGCCGGCGGCTCGCGCAACGGCTCGAGCTTGCGCGCGGTGAGCCGAGCGTTGAACGCCGGTACTTCAGTGCCGGTGAGCGCGTTGAGTTTCGCGAGATGCGCGTCGAGCTCGGCGGAGAGCTCTTTCAACACCACGTAGGAGCCGGCGGTCGGCTTCCCATCCCCGGACTCGATGCTGCGCTCCAGTGCCGCGAGACGATTGTTGAGCTTGATGGGAAAATTCAGCGGGTCCTGCCCGCTGCGATTGCGCACCTGATAGAGATCCTCCTCGATTGCGCTCAGCTTTGCGCTGAGCGCGGCGCCGCTCGCCGCCAGCTTCGCGTCGGTGTCTTTCGACAGCCGGTTGGCGATCTGCGACTTGAGGCGCCGGATGCGGATGACCGCTTCGTTGGCCGTGCTCACCCGGTCACGCGTCTGCGAGGCGAGCGAGAATTGCTCGGTGACATCTTGCACCGTCACGCCCTTGAGCCGCGGATCGAGCCGCACCACGATCGGCTGCGTCTGCGTCACACCATTGGCCGTCACTTTCACCTGGTACGTGCCGGGCACGGCGATCGGTCCCATCTCCGGCGATCCGCTCCAGATGATCATGCAGTCGAATACGACCGCGCCGGGATAGCGG
>JALZAE010000554.1 GCA_030948535.1 Gemmatimonadota bacterium
CTCGCATCACGATGAGCGACTGTGTTCCGCTGGGTAACGAGGCCAACTGAAAACGACCCTCCTCATCGGTGACGACGGAGGTGTCGACGCCGGCGACGCTCACCTGCGCGCCCGCGAGCACCACGCCGCTCCGGCCGCGCACGACCCCTGACAGCGTCGACGGTCCGACACCCGCGGGCGACGTCGTCTTCGCGACTCTGCTGACAAATAGATCGAGCCGGGCAATGCGCCGCCGCTCGATCATCGCGGGCGCCGTGGCCGTCGCGGTGACGCCGGCAAAGGCGTGCACGCTGAGCGGCGCGCCGACCGGAATGCCGCAAAGGGAGTATGTCCCCCGCGCCGACGTCGCGCGCACGAGCTGCGGCACGCCGAACTCGACCCGCCCACCGACCGGCCTCAGCAGCGTTCGCCACCGAACGCTCACTCGAGCGCCGGCCAGGAGGGAGTCGCTGTCCGCATCGCGCAGCTCGCCGTACACGAAGCCGCTGTCGGGTGAGACTTCGGCGCCGGAGACCCCGCACGCCGTGGCACGCAGCGTCTCGTACGACGGCGTCGCAAGGCGCACCAACACCGCGCGCTCAGCGACGACGTCGATGATGGCCGGGATGCCGGCCACGCCGAGCGAGTCGAGCGCATCGTGACTGAACGCGACGACGTGCCGTCCCGTCGAAACCCCCGGCAGGAAAAACCGTCCCTCGCGGTCGGTGATCGCGATCGATCCTCCGCCCTGGATGAAGACGGTCGCGCTCTCGAGCGGCGCCTTGAGCAGACTGTCGTAGACGACGCCGGCCACGCTCCCCAGCGCGACTGAGTCGGTGCGCTTCGGCACCTGCGCCTGCACGCTCGGCGCCGTGACGAAGGCGAGCGCCAGACTGCACAGCCAGCTATCTGCGAGGCGGGAGAGACTCATGGTCACGCGACGTTGAGTGGGCTCATCACAGATTACGCCGATCGTGCCGAACAACAAGCCCGACGCGTCACTGCCGCCGGCTGAGTGCCTCGTACAGATCCTCGAATGACTCGATCACAAAGAGCACGTCCTGCAGATGATCGATCTCGAATGGTTGCGCCTCCACTGCCTCCAGCGTGAATGGCCGGTGCTGGCAGCGGGCGCTCAGCGCGTTCGCCGCGTCGGCTGCCGAGGAGATCAGCCCGCTGCCGTACAACTTGATGTGCCCGCGCTCGCGGATGAGCCCGAACTCGACGGTGAACCAGAAGAGCCGCGCCATCGCCTCAGTCTCCGCGTCGGTCGACGCCGCCGACGCCAAGGCGCCGAAGCGCTGCAGGAAATCGGCGAACACCGGATCGGCGTGCAGCGGAACGTGGCCGAAGACATCGTGAAAGATGTCGGGTTGCTCGAGATAATCGAGCTGCGCGCGCGGCCGAACGGTGATCGTCGTCGGAAATCGGCGCTCCGCCAGACAGTGAAAGAATTCGGCCGCGGGAAGAAATCCGGAGACCGGGACCGCGCGCCATCCGGTGAGCGGCTCGAGTCGCTCGTTCACTTCAGCGAGTACCGGCACGCGGTCCGGCCGCAGCCCGATGCGCCGCGCGCCCCGCAAGAAGAACTCGCAGCCGTTCTGGCGCAGCTCGCGCATCCGCCGCTCATACAACAATGCCCAGACGGCGTGGTCCTCATCCGTGTACCAGTCGTAGTGCTGCTCGATGAGCGTCGCCCTGTGTGGGACTTCAGTGCCGCCGGCTGGTGCTTGCATCGCACGGTCCAGGTGATGGAGGGAAACAAAAAAAGACCCGTGGAATTCCACGGGTCGCGAGTGAGTCGATCGAGTCGAGCGCTAAGCGCTCAGTGCGCTAGTTTCGCGCGCCTCTCCGCCCACGCCCCGTGATACGGGACGCGGCGTAATAATAGCTCTGCGTGAGGGCGATGGCGGAGGGCTGCACGACGCTATGATAGGCCCGCGGTACAGGCACCGTCAAGCGCGAATTTCGTGACACCAGAAGTTCGTTGACAGCCGCATCCCCCAATATTACCCGTATGTGCCGCCTCTAACGATCGATCGAGTACGGGCGCCGACGCCGGCGCCTTCGAAGTTTTTCTTGGAGACCTTCATGCCCGTCACAATCCCGAGGCGCACCACCGCCGGCGCTGCTCGCCGACGTCGCGGCTCTGCGCTCGTCCTCACCCTCGTGATGAC
>JALZAE010000604.1 GCA_030948535.1 Gemmatimonadota bacterium
ACCGCCGACCGTGCCGCCTTTCTCGGACGCTACGGCAACGTGAGCGATCCGGCCGCCCTGCGCTCGGCGACACCGCTCGATGAGAAATTCGGCGCCGATCTCGACGCCTGCGCGGCGTTTCACGTCATGGTCTCGCTTCAGCCGGGCGAGTCGCGCGACTGCATCATCCTGCTCGGCGAGAGCGTAAGCGCCGACGAGTCGCGCGCACTGGTGCACCGCTATCGTGACCCGGCGGCCGTTGCCGCCGCCCTCGCGGAAGTGCGCGAGTTTTGGACGACCACGCTCTCCGGCGTGCATATCGAATCCCCGTCGCCCGAGCTCGACCTCATGGTCAACGGCTGGCTCGGTTATCAGAATCTCTGCTGCCGCGTGTGGGGCCGCTCGGCCTTCTATCAATCGGGCGGAGCGTTTGGGTTTCGCGATCAGCTGCAGGACACCTCGGCGCTGGCCTATCTCGCCCCTCAGCTCACGCGCGCGCAAATCCTGCTGCACGCCGAGCAACAGTTCGTCGAGGGCGATGTGATGCATTGGTGGCATCCGCCCCTTGGCAAGGGAATCCGCACGCGCTTTTCGGACGACCTGCTTTGGCTGCCGTACATCACCGCGTTCTACATGGGCAGCACCGGCGATGACGGCCTGCTGGACGACCGGGCTCGCTTTCTGACCGCGCCGCAGCTCGAGCCTGGAGAGGATGAAGTCTTCCTCGTGCCCAGCGACTCCGGCGAGAGCGGCACCGTCTACGAACACTGTTGCCGCGCGCTCGATCGCTCGCTCACGGCGGGCGCGCATGGCTTGCCCTTGATGGGCTCGGGCGATTGGAATGACGGGATGAATCGCGTCGGCCGCGAGGGACGCGGCGAGAGCGTGTGGCTCGGGTTTTTCCTGTTCGACATCCTCGGCGATTTCATTCCGATCACCGGGCGCCGCGGCGACGCCGCTCGCGCGAAGCGGTATGCCTACTATCGCGCGAAGCTCGGCACCGCCTTGAACCGCGGCGGATGGGACGGCGAGTGGTATCGCCGAGCCTACTACGATGACGGCACACCACTTGGCAGCGCGGAGAACGACGAGTGCCGCATCGACACTCTCGCGCAAGGATGGAGCGTGATCTCGCGCGCGGCGCCGGTCGCGCGCGCGGGGAGCGCGCTCGCCGCGATGGAGCGCGAGCTGGTGTCCGAGCGCGAAGGGCTCATCCGGTTGTTGACGCCTCCATTCGATCAGACGCCGCACGATCCGGGATACATCAAGGGCTACCTCCCCGGCGTCCGCGAGAACGGCGGCCAGTACACACACGGTGCGCTGTGGGGCGTGCGCGCGCTCGCGGAACTCGGTCGCACCGAGCGCGGCGCGAAGCTGCTTGCAATGCTGAGCCCGGTGAGTCACGGCCGCACCGCGGCGGAAGTGGCGACGTATGAGACCGAGCCGTACGTCATCGCGGCCGACGTCTACGGCGTCGCGCCGCACGTCGGACGCGGCGGGTGGACCTGGTACACGGGCTCAGCCGGCTGGATGTTCCGCGTCGCGCTGGAGTCGGTGTTTGGATTCACGCTCGTAGGCGGTGAGCAGATCGAGCTGCGTCCGTGTATTCCCGCGGCGTGGCCGGGCTTTGCGCTGCGCTATCGGCTGCCCGATGGAAAGACGGCGTACGAGCTCGTCGTCAGTCGCGCGCCGGGTGGGCGATCGTCGTCGGCGACGATGGATGGCTCGGCGCTCACGGTCGAGCGCGGTGCGGTGGTGGTGCCGCTCGCACGCGATGGTGCCACCCACCGCGTCGAGATCGCGCTCGGCGCCGACGTCGGTCCGCAATACATGCAGGAGTACGCGTGACGCGCTCAGGCGTCGAGCGCCGCGCCTTTGCTGCGGATGATCTCCGAGAAAAATCGCGCGCTGGACTTGAGCGTGCGCTTCTGCGTCGCGTAATCGACGTGGATGAGTCCGAACCGCTTCGAGAATCCGTGATGCCACTCGAAGTTGTCGAGCAGCGACCAGGCGTAGTAGCCGCGCAGGTTGACGCCCTGCCCCATCGCGTCGAGCGCGGCGCGCAGATGATCGCGGAAGTACTGCACGCGCAGGGGATCCTCGACGCGTCCATCGACGACACTCGGCGGATCATAGAACGCGGCGCCGTTTTCCGTGATGTAGAGCGCGATGTCTCCATACCGCTCCTTCACCCAGAACAGGATGCGGCGCAGCGCCGGCGGGTAGACCTCCCACAGCTCGGTGTGCAGATGCTGCGGCTGAGGCACCGGCGCGGCGCGGACGGGCCACACGCTCTCGTCGTGACGCACGACGCTTCGCGTGTAGTAGTTGATGCCGAGGAAGTCGATCGGCTCCGCGATGCCGCGCAGGTCTTCGGCGGACCAGTCGGGCCACGCATCGCCGAAGATCTCGCGCATCTCCTCCGGGTAGCGGCCGAGCAGCGCCGGATCGAGATACTGCCGGTTGAAGTACGCGTCGGCCCGGCGCGTGGCGGCGAGATCGTCCGATCGCTCGCTCGCCGGATATTTCGGCTCGAGGTTGACGACCAGACCGATCTGATGCTTGCCGCTCGCCCGGTACGCGCGCACCGCTTCCCCATGCGCGCGCAGCAGATTGTGCGTCACCAGCGGCGCCTCGTACAGATTGCCGTGCCCCGGAGCGTGCACGCCGCGCAAGTATCCGTCGTTCATGACGACCCACGGCTCGTTCAGCGTCGACCACATCGGCACGCGATCGTCGAAGGTGTCGAAGCACGTGCGCGCGTAATCGGCAAACCAGTTGGCGACGTCGCGATTGAGCCAGCCGCCGCGGTCGTCGAGGGCGGCGGGCAAGTCCCAGTGATAGAGCGTGGCGTTCGGCGCGATGCCCGCTTCGAGCAGCGCGTCGATGAGCCGGTCGTAGAAGGCCAGCCCCGCTCCATTCACGCGACCCGTGCCGTCGGGCAGGACCCGGCTCCAGCTGATGCTGAAGCGATACGACTGGAGTCCGAGCTCGCGCATGAGCGCGACATCGCCCGCCATTCTGCGATAATGATCGCAGGCGATATCGCCGGTGTCGCCGTTGTGCGTGCGGCCCGGCGTATGCGAGAAGCGATGCCAGATGTTCGCGCCCGCACCGTCCGCCAGCGGCGATCCTTCGATCTGATACGCCGACGTCGAAGCGCCCCAGAGAAAATCGTCGGGAAATTGACTCATTCGATCACGGACTCATCATGGCGCAAGTAACTCTCGAAGGCGTTCGCAAAGTCTACGACAACGGATTTGTCGCCGTGCATGGCGTCGATCTGGTCGTGAACGATGGCGAGTTCGTGGTGCTCGTCGGACCGTCCGGGTGCGGCAAGAGCACCACGCTGCGCATCGTTGCCGGTCTCGAATCGCTGTCCGCCGGCACGCTCAAGATCGGCGATCGCGTCGTCAATGATGTGGCGCCGAAGGAGCGCGACATCGCGATGGTCTTTCAGAACTACGCGCTCTATCCGCACATGACCGTGTTCGAGAACCTCGCGTTCGCCCTGAAGCTCCGCAAGCTTCCGGCCGCGGAGATCGACGAGCGTGTGCGCAAGGCCGCCGAGCTGCTCGGCCTGACGCCGATTCTCCAGAGCCGGCCGAAGCAATTGTCGGGCGGCCAGCGCCAGCGCGTCGCCATCGGCCGCGCCATCGTTCGCGACCCGCAGGTGTTCCTGTTCGATGAGCCGCTGTCCAATCTCGACGCGAAGCTCCGCGTGCAGATGCGCCGCGAGATCGCGAAAATCCATCGCCGGCTCAGCGCGACGATGATCTACGTCACGCACGACCAGGTCGAGGCGATGACGATGGGCGACCGTATCGTCGTGATGAACGCGGGCCGGATCGAGCAGGTCGACACCCCGCTCGAGCTGTACGACCATCCGAGCACCCTCTTCGTCGCGTCGTTCATTGGCAGCCCGGCGATGAACTTCATCCGCGGCACGATCGAGAACGGACGCTTCATCTCACCAGAGGATCCGACCTTTGTCTTTCCGCTCTCGAGCACGCAGGCCGGCCGTCTCGCCGGCTACGAGGGTAAGGCGGTGGTTGCGGGCATCCGTCCCGAGGAGTTTCGGTCAGCCGATGAGCGCGAGCCAGCGGCGTCGGCGCGACTCGCGTTGCAGCTCGACGCGATCGAGCCGCTCGGCAACGAGGTGGTGATCTACGCCAGCGGAAAGAAGCACGACATCACCGCTCGCATGTCTCCGCGTCCCTTGCCGGAGCCCGGCTCACCGATCGAGCTCGCGGTGCGGCCCGAGCGCGTGCACTACTTCGACGCCGAGACGGCTCTGGTGATCGCGTCGGCGGAGTGAGACTTACTCTCCGTACGGGATCCAGATGTTCTTGACCTGCGTCGCCTCGCGCAGAAACTCGCGCCCCTCACCCACGCGCGCATCGAGCCAGTCGCGCGCGTCCGTCTCGACCCACGTCCGCTTCATGTTCGCCGCCGACGCCAGCTCGACCGCCTTCGCCCCCGCCGTGCTCCCCGCGAACCACATCGCGTCCACGTCGTCATGCTCGGCGAGCACTTTGGCCAGCGCGTTTTTCGGACCGGTGACGATGTTGATCACTCCTGCCGGCAAGTCGCTCGTCTCGAGCACGCTGTAGAGATCCGTCGCCGAGAGCGGGTAGGTCTCCGACGGAATCGCGACCACGGTGTTGCCCGTCGCTACGACTGGAGCCACGAGCGAGATGAAGCCCACGAGCGGAAACTCGTCAGGCGCCGCGACGCCGACGACGCCGATCGGCTCATTCATCGCGAGCGCGACGCCGCGGATCGGCACCGCGTGCACCTGTCCATCGTATTTGTCCGCCCACGCGGCATACGTGAACAACCGCGAGATCGACGCCTCGACTTCGGCGTGCGCCACATCCATGCCACCGCCGGTCATCGCATCGATACGCCGAGCGAATTCTTCCGCGCGCGCCGAGAGATTCTCGGCCGCGTAGTAAAGGATCTGCGCGCGGTTGTGCCCGGTGCTCCGCGCCCACGAAGACGCCGCGTGCGCCGCCTCGACGGCGTTGCGAATGTCTTTGCGATTCCCCTCGCCGACTTCGCCGGCGAACTGCCCGTCGGCGCCGACAATGCGACGCGAATACCCCGAGTCCGGCCGCGCCTGCTTCCCGCCGATGAAGAGCTTTGGAGTACGATCGATAGCCGGAAGCGCGTTGGGAGGGGCGTCGGGCGTCGGCCCTCGGGCGACGGGAACTGAACGCCCCAAGTCTGACGC
>JALZAE010000423.1 GCA_030948535.1 Gemmatimonadota bacterium
AAGAGTTTGCGGGACAACAACATTTGCTCGCGCCGGGCAAGACGCTGCGCGTGGCGATCGAGCGCGGGAACATCGGCTCGATCATCCTGTGGGGTCCGCCGGGCTCGGGGAAGACATCGTTGGGCAACCTCATCGCGCACTACACCGACCGCGAGTTCGTCCCCTTCTCCGCGGTGACCGAAGGCGTTCCGCGCGTGCGCGAGGTGATCGGCGAAGCGGAGGAGCGACTCGAGATGCAGAGCCGCGGCACGATCCTGTTCGTGGATGAGATTCATCGGCTCAACAAGGCGCAGCAGGATGCGTTTCTCCCGTTCGTCGAACGCGGCACCATCACCCTCGTCGGCGCAACAACCGAAAATCCGAGCTTCGAGATCAACGGCGCATTGCTGTCACGCGCGCGCGTGTACGTACTCAACCCGCTCACCGAGGCCGACATCGAAGGCGTGGTGCGCGCGGCGCTCACCGATAGCGAGCGCGGACTTGGCGCGCTTGGCGTGGCGATCGACGATGATGCGCTGGCGATGTTGGCGCACGAAGCCGACGGCGATGCGCGGCGCGCGCTCACCGCGCTGGAGGCAGCCGCCGATCACGTCGGTAGCGGCGGACAGATCACCGCTGAGATCGCGAAGGACGCCCTGCAAAAGCGATTCGCGCGGTACGACAAATCGGGCGAGGAGCATTTCAACATGCTCTCCGCGTATCACAAATCGCTACGCGGCAGCGATCCGCACGGCGCGCTGTACTGGATGGCGCGCATGATCGACGGCGGTGAAGATCCGATGACGGTCCTGCGCCGCGCGATGGCGATGGCGGCCGAGGACATCGGTCTCGCCGATCCGCGCGCGCTGCAGATCGCCGTCGCGGCGCGTGACGCGTATCACATGCTCGGTCCACCGGAAGGCTACTTGCCCTTGGCGGAGATGACGATCTATCTCGCGACCGCGCCGAAGTCGAACAGCGTCAAGCGCGCGCTCGATGCGGCGCTGGATCTCGCGCGCGAGACGCCGGCCGAGGGCGTGCCGATGCACATTCGCAACGCGCCGACCAAGCTGATGAAGGAACTCGGATATCACGAGGGGTACCAGTACGCGCACGACGTTCCGGAGGCATACATTCCGCAGGAGTATCTGCCGGACAGCGTGCGCGGAGCGGAGATCTATCGGCCGGGCGCGTTCGGGTTCGAGAAGGAGATCGCGAAGCGGCTGGCGTGGTGGGACGGGTTGAAGAAGGGCGATGATCGCACGCCGGACGACGCGGAACCGTCGGGCTGAACTCCTGGAGATCTGTATGCGGAAACTGAGAGTGATTGCCGTTGCTGCCGCCGCGCTGACCATCGCGTCGGTCGGCGCATGCGCGACGTTGGGTTTGGGCAGCTGGACGCAGCCCGTGGTGACACTGAAGGATGTTCGCGTGCGCGGGCTCGGCATGACCGGCGGCTCGGTGAACATCGTGCTGAACGTTTACAACCCGAACGGCTTCTCGCTCAACGGCACGCGGCTCACTTACAAGCTAATGGTGGACACCGTTCCGTTCGGCGCCGGCGCGACCGATCAGAAGTTCGTCGTCAACAGCAACGACTCGACGACCGTCACGCTGCCGCTCGACTTCAGCTACACCGGACTCAATACCGCCATCCGCGAAGCGATGGCGCACGGCACGGTCAACTATCGCGTGCTCGGCGACATCACCGTCGGTACGGCGATCGGCAACAAGACCATCGGCTACGACCGCACGGGGAGCTTTGCCCCGCTCGGCGGATTTTCGCGGTAGGCCGGCCGCAACTCGCACCGGGATTCGTCATCGCTAAAGAATTCATCTCGCTGACTGCACCCAAGGAGCGCGCCCTGTTGGTGGGCGCGCCGGTCAAGGCCGCGGGCGCTCGTGTGGCGCTCGTCGAGCATCTCGAGGAATTGGCGCGCCTCGCCGACACGGCCGGCGCGGACATCGTCGGCGAGGTGACGCAGCTGATGGATCGCCCGAATCCGAAGACCCTGCTCGGGAAGGGCAAGCTCGAGGAGCTGCGCCTGCGCATCGACGAGACGCAGGCCACACTCGTCATCTTCGACGACGAGCTGTCGCCGGCGCAGGGGAGAAACATCGAGCAGACGATCAACACGCGCGTGATGGACCGGGCGGAGCTGATCCTCGATATTTTTGCCACGCGCGCACGGACGAGCGAAGCCAAGATGCAGGTCGAGCTCGCGCAGCTCGAGTACACGCTGCCGCGACTGACGCGCATGTGGACGCACTTGGAAAAGACGCGCGGCGGCATCGGCATGCGGGGTCCTGGCGAAACGCAGCTGGAGACCGACCGTCGCTTGATCGGTCATCGCATCAAGCTGCTCAAGGAGCGGCTGACCGATGTCGTGCGCGCGCGCGAGGTGCAGCGGCAGTCGCGGCAGGCGGAGTTCAAGGCGTCGCTCGTCGGGTATACGAACGCCGGGAAATCATCGATCCTGCGCTCGCTCGCGGACGCGAAGGACATCTTCGTCGAGGACCTGCTCTTCGCGACGCTCGACCCGCTGACGCGCGAGGTCGACCTCGGCGAGCGCCACCGCGTACTGGTGACGGACACGGTCGGCTTCATCCGTAAGCTGCCGCACGACCTCGTCGCGTCGTTTCGCGCGACGCTCGCGGAGGTGCGCGATTCGGATTTGTTGCTGCACGTCATCGATGCGGCGAGTCCAATGTGGCGCGATCATCTCGCGGTGGTCGATGACGTGCTGCGTGAGATCGGTGTCGTGGGGAAGGAAGTGCTGCATGTGTTCAACCAGATCGATCGGTTGGATGACGAGGCGGCGCTCGACCTGCAGGTGCGCGTGCGGGATGAAATGCCGACGGCGGTGTTCGTCTCGGCGGTGACGGCGCATGGGCTGGAGCCGCTGAAGCGGGCTCTGCTCGGAGTGGTGCGGAAGCGGAAGCCCGTCGTCGAGTTGCGGGTCGCGGTGTCGGACGGGCGCACGTTGGCGGAGCTGCATCGGTTGGGTGAGGTGCTCGAGCAGCGGAGTGAGGACGGGGTGATGGTGGTGCGGGCGCGGCTCGACGAAGCGACGGCGAAACGACTGCAGGCGAGCGGGATCGCTGTCAGCGGTTAAGTCTCGGCGTCGATTCTCGAGATGCGCGGAGGGGC
>JALZAE010000648.1 GCA_030948535.1 Gemmatimonadota bacterium
ATGTAACATAGCTGATAATGCGCGCGCCCCCGGCGAACAGCACCGACGCGCATTGGGCAAGTGTCGCACCGGTCGTCAGCACATCGTCGACCAAGACGAGGTGAGCGCCGCGAAGCGCGCCGCGCGCCGGCGTCGCCTGAAAAGCGGCGGCAACGTTGCGGCGGCGCTGATCGGGTGTCAACCGCGTTTGCGTCTCGGTCGGGCGCACGCGCATGAGACACTCGTCCCAGACTGGCACGCCCCACCGCGCGCTCAAGCCACGCGCGATCAGCGCGCTTTGGTTGAAGCCGCGCTCACGCTCGCGTGCGCGCGCCAGCGGCACGGGCACGAGCGCGGTGCGCTCATCGACGACGTCGAGCGGCCAGGTGAGCCGAGCCATGCGCTCCGCCATTCCCACAGCCGCCGCTGTCCATCCTCCATACTTGAGCGCGTGCACGATGGCGGCGGCGGTCGTCCCCGGCATCCAGCACACGGAGCGCACCGCGCGCACATAGGGCGGCAGCGCCGCGCACCACTTACAGCCGCGCGGCCGCAACGGATGCCCGCACCGCTCGCAGCGTGGCGCCGGCAGCAGCGAGAGCCGCGCCCAGCACGCGCCGCAGACGACGCCGCTGTCGCCCGGTGCGAGGAGTCGCTCGCACGACACGCACGCCCGCGGCAGCACGAAGTCGAGCGCGGCATGCAGCGCTCCGCGACACCCCTCACGGATGCCGGGTGACGCGATCATCTTTCTATGGATTGGCGCATGATGGTGCGCGGCGCCGGAAAGCCGAACCACGCCTCGAACGCGAGCGCGCCCTGCTCGATCAGCATCGGCAATCCGTCGCTTGCGCGCATGCCACGCATCACGGCGGCACGGACCCACGCCGTTCCGCCCGCGCGATAGACGAGATCCATCACGACGGCGCTGGGGGACAGGTCGTCGAGCGAGACGGGCTGGTCGTCGTTCGCGAGCCCGATCGACGTCGCGTTGATCACGCACGTGGCGCCGTGCACCGCGGCGCGCGGATCATCGTCGATCCGGCGTATTACATCGAAGCGGTCAGCGAGCCGCTCGGCGCGCTCCCGGGTGCGATTCCACAGTACCACTTCGGCGCCCGGCCACTGCTCGATGGCGGCGAGCACCGCTCTCGCTGCTCCCCCCGCCCCGAGCAGCGCGATCTTCGCATCCGCGTGCGCGTCGCCGAGCAGTTGACGCGCCGTGTTGTCGAAGCCGCCGATGTCGGTGTTGGTCCCGAACAGCTCACCTTGCGTCGTCGACCAGAAGGTGTTGACCGCGCCGGCGCGCACCGCCTCGGGTAGGCAAAAGTCGCACAGCGCATACGCTGCCTCCTTGTGCGGCAGCGTGATATTTCCGGCGGCACGCTCGTCCCGCAGCGCCGCCAGAGTGCTCGCCAGATGCGGCGGGGAGACATCGATCGCGTCGTAATGGATCTTCTGCAGCCCGGCGCTTCGCAGCGCGGCGTTTTGGAACACTGGTGAGAGCGAGTGATCGACCGGAGAGCCGAGGAGTACCAGCCGCTCCGGACGGACGCTCACGACACGCCCGGCGATCGCTCGGCGGCGATGCGATCGAGCACCAGCATCAGCTCGCGCTGGAGGTCCTCGTACGTCGCGCGATATCCGGACAACTCGCCGCCGAAGGGATCCGCGATGGCCCGACTGCTCGTGCCGCGCGACGCGTAATCGGTGAGGAGCTGGCTCTTCGCCTTCCCGCCCAACGCTTCAATGCGCTCCATGTGATGCGGGCCCATCGCCAGGATGAGATCGCTGCCTTCCACGATCTCGCGCGAGAGCAGACGCGATCGGTGCTGAGAGATGTCGATGCTGCGCTCGATGGTGACGAGCAGCGAGCCATCGGATGCGGGCGTGCCTTCCCAAGCGGCGGTGCCCGCGCTCGAGACCTCGATGTCGCGCAGATTGCGCTCGGCGATCAGTCGCTTGGCGATCGATTCCGCCATCGCGCTGCGGCACGTATTGCCCGTGCAGACGAAGAGCAGTCGCATACCTCTCACACATCTCCGATCAGGTCGGGCACGCTCTCGCGAAGCGTCGCCGACGAGATGGCGCCGGGGCGAATCACGCGCGGCCGCCGTCCGACACAATCTACAACCGTCGACGGTGACGAGGGCAGCAGCGTGCCGCCGCCAAGGACGCGCAGAATGCCGCGACGCATCGCATCGCCCCATTGATCGGCGATCTCGGCCGCCGACATCGCCGGCGGTGAGCCGGGCCGGTTGGCGCTCGTAGATGTGATCGGGTCACCGTACGCCGCGATCAAGCGCTGTATGGCGGGGTGGGACGTCCATCGTACCGCCACACCACCCTCAGGTCCGCGCAATCGCTCCGGCACGCGCCGCTCGCCGCCGGGAAGCACCAACGTCAACGGACCCGGCCAGTGCCGCGCCGCGAGTCGCGCCGCGGCAGGATTGAGGCGGAGATCGAACCGCGTGACCATGTCGCTCGATGAGATGAGCAGAAGAAACGGCTTGCCGGCAGGTCGCCCCTTCAGTTCGACAAGCCGCTCGACGCTGTCGCCGTCGACGGCCGTACCGAAGCCGTACAGCGTCTCGGTCGGGTAACCGAGTACGCCACGATTGTTGAGATGCGCGATCGTTCCGCTCAACGAGGACTCGATCTCGTGTGGCGACCAGAAGGGCACGATCATGGCGGTCGTCATGGGCTCGCTCCGGCGATGGCTTCGAGCCGCGCAAAGTCATCCTCTTCGGTCACCTTCATCGCGCGCTCGCTACCTCGCACGACGACGACCGGGAGACCGAATCGCTCGCAGAGCGCAGCATCATCCGTCGCCGTCACGCGCTCACGCTCGGCGCGGGCATAGGCGTCCTCGAGCATTGCGCGCGGAAACGCCTGCGGCGTCTGCGCGCGCCATAGCATCGAGCGATCGATCGTGCGCACGACTCGACCGTCGCCATCGACTTCCTTGAGCGTGTCGATCACGGGCAGCGCGGCTATCGCACCAGTCCCGGCGCGCGCGGCGGCGATCACACGCTCGATCGTTTTATCGTCCACGAGCGGGCGCGCGGCATCGTGCACGACGACGATCGTAACTTCCGCGGGAAGATCGTCGAGTCCGCTGCGCACCGAATCCGTTCGCTCGCGTCCGCCGACGGTGACGAGCAGCCGGTCCAGATCACTTTGAAAGATCCAAGGCGGCGGATCACCGGCGTACTCGCGTGGCAGCACGCAGGTGACCATGGCGACGTCCGCGCGCGACTGAAACCGCTGCAGGCTGTGCAACAACATCGGCTTGCCGGCGATCCAGCGAAATTGCTTGAGCTCTCCCGGAGCACCACTGGCTCGGGTTCCCTGCCCCGCGGCGACGATCACCACTCCGACGTCGCGCGCGATGCCGCTCACAGGAAGAGCCGAGTGAACAGTTCGCCGATCGTGCGCACGCTCACGGGGTTCAACGACCGCGCGACCTTACGCGGCGCGCTGCGCTCGGCGAGATACGCGGTCGTCATCCCCATGCGATGCGCTTCCCCGAGCCGGCGCTCCGCCTGCGTCACTGGACGAATCTCGCCGCCGAGGCCGAGCTCGCCGAGGAAGACGGCATCGTTCGGCACCGCCTTGTCGTAGACGCTCGACGCAAGCGCGACGGCAACCGCGAGGTCGCCCGCCGGCTCCTGCACCCGCAGTCCGCCGACGACGTTGACGAATACATCGAGCTGCGCGAAGGAGAGGTGCGCGCGCTTGTCGAGCACCGCCAGCAGCAACGCGAGCCGACGACCATCGTACCCTGTGGCCACGCGCTGCGGCGTGCCAAAGCCGGCCTTCGCCGCGAGCGCCTGGATCTCGACGAGCAGCGGACGCGTCCCTTCCATCAGCGCCGTCACCGCGCTGCCCGATGCGCCGAGCGTGCGATCGCCGAGGAAGATCTCGGAAGGATTCTCGACGGCGAGCAGTCCCTTTTCCGTCATGCGGAAGACGCCGATCTCGTCGACGCCGCCAAAGCGATTCTTCGTCGCGCGCAACACGCGCTGATCCTGTAGACCTTCGCCCTCGAAGTACAGCACTGTGTCGACGATGTGCTCGAGCGTCTTCGGTCCGGCGATGCCACCGCCCTTCGTCACGTGACCCACCACGAAGACGGCCGTGCCGGAATCTTTCGCGAAGCGCATCAAGCGCGCGGCGCACTCGCGCACCTGACCCACGTTGCCCGGCGCGCCCTCGAGCTCCGCGGTGAACACCGTCTGGATGGAATCAACGAACATCACCGCCGGCTCCATCGCCGCGCCCGTGGCGAGAATCGTCTCGAGCTGCGTCTCGGCCAGCATCTCGACGTCGGACGCGGCCGCATCGAGCCGGTCGGCGCGCAGCTTTACCTGCAGCGGCGATTCTTCGCCGGAGACGTACAACGATTTCAGTCCCGCGCTCTGCAAGCGCGCCGCGACCTGGAGGAGCAGCGTCGACTTGCCGATGCCCGGCTCGCCACCGATGAGAATCATCGAGCCCGGCACGATGCCGCCGCCGAGCACAAAATCGAATTCCGCGATGCCGGTTTTCAGTCGGCGCGCTTCGGAGCCGAGTACGTCGCGGAGTCGTGAGGTTGGCGCGACGCTCCCGCCGGTTCCCATGCCGGCGCTGCCAGCCTTGCTGCGCGCCGTGCGGCTCGTCTCCTTCGCCGCCGCGACTTCCTCGACGAGCGTGTTCCATTCGCTGCAGATGTCGCAGCGACCCGCCCACTTGGGATGCTCGGCGCCGCAATAGCTGCAGCGATAGACGGTTTTGGGCTTTGGGCTCACGCTGGAAATGTACTTATGCCGGACCCGCCGTCGCTCGTCCGGAATAGTTCTCGAAGCGCGTGTACGCTTTGTGGAAGAAAAGATTCACGAAACCAGTCGGACCATTGCGCTGCTTACCGACGATGAGCTCGGCTCGCCCTTCGAGCGAGTTGCCATCTTTGTCCGTCGGACCGTCGTACATCTCCTGGCGATAGATGAACATCACCAGGTCCGCGTCCTGCTCGATCGCGCCCGACTCGCGAAGGTCGGAGAGCTGCGGGCGATGGTCGCCCGCGCGCTGCTCCGGCGCGCGCGAGAGCTGCGACAGCGCGATGACCGGCACGGCTAGTTCCTTCGCTAACGCCTTCAACGAGCGCGAGATCTGACTGATCTCCTGTTGTCTGCTCTCCGAGTTCGCCGATCCCTGAATGAGCTGCAGGTAGTCGACGACGACCATCCCCACGCCGGACTCGGCTTTCAATCGCCGAGCCTTGGAGCGAATCTCGAGTAGAGTGATACCCGGTGTATCATCGATCCATATCGGAGCGGAGCTCAATATTCCGGCGGCGCGCGCCATGCGCGGAAAGTCGTCGTCGCGCAGCATGCCTTTGCGTAGCTTCTGCGCGTCGACGCGCGCCTCGGCCGTGAGCATGCGCTGGACGAGCGACTCCTTGCTCATCTCCAGCGAGAAGACAGCGACCGGCACGTTTGCTTCGATCGCGGCGTGCTGCGCGATGTTGAGCACGAGCGCCGTCTTGCCCATCGACGGACGCGCCGCGACGATGATGAGGTCGGATGGCTGGAAGCCGGAGGTGAGCTCGTCGAGATCGGTGAAGCCGGAGGCCACGCCGGTGATGGATTTGCCGCCGCGCTGCAGCGCCTCGATCTTTTCCATCGTCGGCCACATGAGCTCCTTGATGCGCGTGAAGCCCTGATTGCCGCGAGACTGGCTCACCTGGAAGATCTTCGACTCCGCTTCGTCGAGCAGCTCGCTCGCGGTGAGCTTGCCCTCGAACGCTTCGCTCACGATCGCCGTCGACGTCTCGATCAGGCGCCGCATGAGCGCCTTTTCGCGGACGATCTTGGCGTGATACTCGATGTTGGCCGCGGTGGGGACGGCGTCGACGAGGAAGCCGAGGTACTCCTTGCCGCCCGCGGCATCGAGCTCGCCGCGGCGGCTCAGCTCCTCGGAGATCGTCAGCGGGTCAGCGACTTCGCCGCGCTCGGAGATCGTCACCATCGCACGGAAAATTCGGCGGTGGCGCTCGCTGTAGAACATCGTGTCGTCGACGTACTCGATGGCGCGCAGGATGGCATCCTGGTCCATGAGCATCGCACCGATCACCGCCTGCTCCGCATCCTCGGAGTAGGGTGGCCGGCGGTCGCGAAACGCGTCACGCGTGGGTGTTATCGAGTATTCGGCGGGCGAGCTGGACATCTTCCCAGGTAGGTCGCTTCCAGGAGGGATTCCGCAGCAACGCGGCGGGGTGATAGGTGACGATTACCGGAATGCCATGGTATCGGTGCACGGCGCCGCGCAGTTTGCCGATGCCGAGCTTGGTCTCGAGCAACGTCTGCGCGGCGAAGGTGCCGAACGCCACGATCACCTTGGGCCGAATCAACTCGACCTGGCGAATGAGATAGGGGGTGCAGGCCTCGACCTCCTCGGGCAGCGGATTGCGATTGCCTGGAGGCCGGTGCTTGAGGACGTTGCAGATGAAGACATCCTCGCGGCGCAAGTTAATCGCGGCGAGGATTTTTGTTAGGAGCTGTCCCGCAGCGCCGACGAAGGGACGCCCGGTCTCGTCCTCGGTCGCACCGGGGGCTTCACCGACGCACATGAGATCGGCGTCGGGGTTGCCTTCGCCGGGCACGGGGTTGATCGCGGTTTTGTAGAGCGGGCAGCGCGTGCATTCTTTGACGAGCTGCGCGATGGCGTCGACCGATGACGCCTGCGCGATCGGTCCGCCGAAGAGCTCGCTCCCGACGATACCGGCGACGATGCCGGGCATTGGCGGGATGGCGGGTGCGGCGGAAGGGTGGGGCTCGGGTGCGAACGGCGCAGTATTTTTTTTCTCGGGGGGGGCCCCCCGCGTCGTATTTTTTGATGTCCGCTCGGACTCCGCACCGGGAAGTGCCGACGCTTGACGGCTGACAACTGACGACTGGCTCTCCGCCTGCCGCATCGTCGATCGCCAATCGTCCCCCGACGGTGCCTTGGGCGCCTGACGCTTCTTTGCACCCACGAGCTTCATCACGTCCTCGACGGACATGTCGTCGAGCACCAACTCGCGCTCGCCCATCTCGCGCCGCTGCTCCAGATAGCGGCGCAGCAGATCTTCAGCGTCCACGCATTAGCTCCTGGGCGCGATCGAGAATCTCATCGGCGACATCCTGCTTCGGCATCAGACCGCGCTCTTCGACGCGCCCGTCGCGCCACACGAATGTCACCTTGTTCGTATCCGTGGCGAAGCCCGCGCCCGGCTCGCGCGCGTTGTTCACGACGACGAGGTCAAGATCTTTCGAGGCCAACTTGGCGCGTCCGCCCGCGAGCGCATCGTCAGTCTCCAGCGCGAACCCGATGATTACCGCGTGTTTCGGACGCGCGGCTCGGGTCTCCGCTAGAA
>JALZAE010000661.1 GCA_030948535.1 Gemmatimonadota bacterium
AGCGCGGTGATGGACGGCGCGCCCGTGTTTTCGCTCGTGCGGCACTGCCTCCCGCTGGCCGGGCTGCGCGGCGTGCGCGGCGTCTTTACTTCAACGGCCACCGTTGTGCTCGAAGCAATCGAAGAGGGCCTTTCGATTGACGACGGGATCGCGCGCGCGCAGCAACTCGGCATCGCGGAAGCCGATCCAAGCTACGACGTCGATGGCTGGGACTCGGCCGTGAAGCTATGCGCCGTCGCGAACGTGTTGCTCGATGCGTCGATCGTCCCCGCCACCGTCGATCGCGAAGGGATTCGTTCGCTCGACGCGGCGATGGTGCGAAAGGCGCGCCGGGATGGGCGACCCTTCCGGCTCATCGGCCGAGTGGCGCGGGAGAGTGCGAGCGTGACGGCGCGGGTCGCGCCGGAGCAGATCGCGCCGGACGATCCGCTGGGCCTTGTTCGCGGCACGACGCTCGCCATGCACTACGATGCGGACGTATTCCCAGGCGGGCTCACCATCGTCTCGCACGACCCCGATCCGACGACGACCGCGTTCGGGCTTTTGGCTGATTTTCTTTCTGTCGCTCGGGCTGTCTAAGGACCATCAACGCATGAGGCAGTTCGGGCGGAGTAGGGCGGATTGACTCCGCGCGCCAGAAAAATCCTTGCCCTTACAAAGCCCTAAACTACGCACTTGCTCGAAACGATGCCGCTTCGCCAGAATGACGAGAGAGGAGACAAGCATGTCGAATGAGTCACAGAGCCGCCGCCGTTTTCTCACGCTGATCCCGGGTATGGCCGCGGGGCTCGTTTTGAGCCGAAGAGAGCTGTTCGCGAGTACGTCCGGAGAGGCGGCGGTCGCCCATCCAGATCCGCGGCCTGGCATCGATGCTTCGCACATGCTCACGCGCGCGCAGGTGCATGGATCCGACGCGAAGGAAGTGTTCGACATGGTGCGGCAGATTCCGCAGATCGCCGACGGCATTCGATGCCACTGCGGCTGCGCCGATCTGCCCGGCTTCTATTCGCTCCTCTCCTGCTACGAGAAGGACGGCATGGCGCAGCACTGCTCGGTCTGCCAAGGACAGGGGCGGCTCGCCTTCACGCTCTTCAAGAAGGGAAAGGCGCTGGACGAGATTCGCGCGGCGATCGACGCCAAGTACGACTGAGCCATGCCAACTTCTCTGACCGCGCGACTCATCGCGATGAGCGCCATCCTCGCGATGCCCCTCGCGGCGTGTGCGCAATCCTATTCGCCGCCCGGAATGGCGAGCGAAAAGGGGAAGATCGTGCAGACGGTCGCCGGCACGACCATCACCGTGGACTACTATCGTCCCGTCGCGCGAGGTCGCGAGCTGTTCGGCCGCGTGGTGCGCTGGGGCGACGAGTGGACCCCGGGCGCCAATTGGGCGACGATGCTCGAGACGGACAAGGATGTGCTCGTCGAGGGTAAGCCGCTGCCCAAGGGCAAGTACACGATCTGGACGATTCCGCAGCAGACCGAGTGGACGATCATCTTCAGTCGCAAGGCGCCGCTCTTCCACACGCAACGGCCGTCGAGCGATGACGATCAGCTGCGCTTCACCGTGAAGCCCGACCAGGGCCCGCACACCGAGGTGCTCACCTGGTCGTTCCCGATGGTCACGCGCGATGCGACGGTGCTGCAGCTCCAATGGGGCACGCTCGTCATCCCACTCATGATCTCCACCAACACCGTTCGGCCGGCGACTCGCACCGCCGAGGAACGCGCGCGCTACATCGGCGCATACATCGTCGCCGTCGAGAACGAGACCGGCCAGACGAGCGATGTGCATATCGAAGTGATCGACACGCCGAATGGACTTCGGCTACGCGGGAATCCGCCGTCGCCCAATAACAACGCCGAGCTCGATCTCCTGGCCATCGGCGAGCAGCAGTTCCACGCGGCGTTCTTCCGCCGCGGGCAGATGTTCGGGATCGAGCCCTCCGACCTGCTCAGCTTTCACGTCGATGGCGCGCGGGCGGCTGGGTTCGAGGTGCGAAACGAGCTGGGACGAGTCTTCGCCCGGGGCACGCGGGAGAAATAGCTAACGGAAACGATGGCGGCGCCTTATACAGTAGGGCGAAAGCAGCACCCCTCCGCCATCGGATCCGATGCGCTCTGTCCGCCGCTCGCTGGCAGCGCCAATCATCGCCGGTCTCATCGCCGTCTGGCCGGCACGCCCTCTCGCCTCCCAAGGCAACGCACCGCCTCCGGGGCGCCGCTGCGCGCGAGTGACCGAGCCACTGCAGATGCCGCCCATCGAGTTCGTCGTCGACGTGCCGGCCCTGCGCGCCGCGGCGCCCGCGGCTGAGGAAGGCGTCGCTTTTTTCTCGGTCGGCTATGACGTGACGGGATATCCACGCGCACCGCTGCTCGTACAAAGCACCTATCACGACTCGCTCAGTGAGCCGCTCGCGATGGCGGTGCGCGGCACGCTCAGGGATCAGCCGAACGGCCGGCAGTTCACACTCTTGTTGCGCGTCGCCGCCGGAAAACCGCTGCGGCTGGAATTGCAGCGCAGCCTCGAGTGCCACGCCGAGCAGTCTGGAAGTCTCGACGACCTCCGCGCGTGGCTTCTCGCCCGAACGACTTCCACGCGGAAGGACTGGCTGATCTTCGCGGAGGTGCGGCTCGACAGCGCGGGACGCGCGCTCGGCGCGAAGGTGCTGGGGCCGGCGCCTTTCCACACCATCGCCGGCATCGACTCGGCCGTCGTGCGCTTCGTCTCCTTCACCGCGCCGACGTACGACGGTCGGGCGATCGCTCGCGTGGACACGGTCTCGTTCGGCACCGCCTTCCGCAAACCGTAGCGCGGGGGGCGCGGCGCTACTTCTTCAACTCCGCCAGCGCGGCGTCGATCGCATTGACCACGCGGCTCTCCGGCTCCGCTTTCCTGCGCGCTTCGAGCGCCGGGACGCTCGACTTCATTCCGAGCGTGCCTAACGACTGGGCGACCGTGATGCGGATGAAGAGGTCGTCGTCGGCCAGCAACGGCTCGAGCAACTGCGCGAGCTGTTGCTCCTTTCCTTTGCGCTGCGCCATCAGAGCGTCGAACGCCGCGGTTCGCGCGCTGCGGCTGAACAGGCCGGAGGTGTACTTCGGGAGAATCTCCCACGCCGTGGCCTGGCTGACTTCCTTCAACGCCGTCAGCGCGCCGGCGCGCGCGAGGTCGAGCCAGGAATCGCGCTCGAGGTACGTGCGGATGTCCGGCAGCGCGCGCTCACCCATCAGCTTTGCGTAGCCGGCGAGCGCATCGGCGCGCACGAACCAGCTGAGATCGGCGAGCGCCATCACGCGCAGCCGCGTGTAGGTGAACACGCCGGGATATCCGCGCAGCGCGACGACGACGGCGCGCCGCACCCGCGGATCGCGATCGGCCGAGGCGTCGAGCAGGATGTTGCGCACGAGCGTGTCGCTCGAGAGCTGAGCGAGCGATTTCGCGGCATCGGCGCGCACCGCCCAGAACTTGTCGCGCCGGATCGCGCTGTCGAGCGCGACGCGCGCCGTCGGCTCATTCTTGCGCTGGCCGAGCAAGCGCGCGGCCTCGATGCGGCCCGTGACGTCGTCATCGTGCTCGAGCTGCCAGGCGAGCATCGACGTCGAGCGCGGGAAGTCACTTTCCTCGAGCAGCCACTTGCCCTTGTTCCATCGGATGGAGCGTGGCGCCGACGGCAGGCTGAGCGACGCGCTTCCCTTTCCCTCGCGCAGCTGCACCACGCCGTTGCGCGCGCCGCTGTCGGTGAGCACCTCGATGTCGACGTCGGCATCAAACAAGTTGGTGAGCGAGTCGAGCGGCTGCGTCTGTTGCGCTGTAACGGTGACGCTCTTCGCGGTGGTGTCGTACACGAAGCTCACACGAAAGGTTGGGAACCCCGCGCCGTACACCCACTGCTTGAAGAAGCCCGACCAATCGCGATGCGACTCGGCGGCGAACGCCTTCTCGAGGTCGGCGCTCGTGACGTTGCCGTAGGCATGCTCCGTGGTGTAGCGGTGCATCGCGCTCCAGAAGAGCTGATCGCCGAGCTGGTGGCGCATCATCTGGAGAATCGCCGCGCCCTTGGGATAGATGTGTCCGCTGAAGAACAGCTCGAGCGGATTCGCATCCCAGTTGCTGAAGACGATGGGCCGGCGCGCGGCGAGGTCGGCGGCGATCGTCGCTTCGTGCGATTGCAGGCGCGAGTACCCTCCCTCATCGGCGCCCTTGCCGACCTCGTCCCACATCTGCGCCATGAAGGTGGCGAACCCTTCATTGAGCCAGATGTCGCCCCAGCCCCGCGTCGTCAGCAGATCGCCGTACCATTGGTGGCCGAGCTCGTGTGAGACGAGCGACTCCGCGTTCGACTCGGGCTCGGCCCACGCGGGATGCAGGATGTCGTCATCCGCCTGCGTCGTCGCGCTCACGTTTTCCATGCCGCCGAAGATGTAGTCGGGCGCGACGACCTGATCGTATTTCGCCCAGGGATAGGCGACGCCGGTGAGCTTGGAGAAGAGCGCGACCATCTCCGGGGTCTTGCCGAATCCGCGCTTGGCGGCGGGAACGGAATCGGGGTACGTCCAGTAATCGACGGGCGTCTTCTCCCACTGGTCGTTGATGACGGAGAAGTTGCCCGTGACCGCGGTCATCAGATACGTGGAGGCCGGCTTGTCCTGCACCCAGTGGTATTCGGCTTCGCAGGGGATCGGCACAACGGGCGTCTTGGATTTCTTCGCGGCCTTCTTGCACGGCAGATCGCGCACACCAGCCAGCTTGCCGTTCGACAGCGCACGCTCCGGCTTCTGGACGCGGATGAAAAACTCCCACGTCGTCTTGTCGCTTGGATAGTCGAAGGTCGGCACCCAGTACCGGTTGTCCTCGGTCTCGCCTTGCGTCCACACCACATGCTTGCGGTCGATGAAGTACGCGCCCTTCTTTGGTTTTTCGGTCTCGTAGTCGACGGTGAGGGCGATGCGCTGTTTGGGCCGCACCGCTCTGGCGAGATGGATGGTCAGCGCCTGGCCATCGTAGTCGTACGTGAGCTTCCGACTATCCGGCCCGCGCACACCGCCGATCTTCATCTCGACGGCGTCGAGCGCGACGACGGTGATGGCGCTGTCGAGCGGCGCCACGGTAAGCGTCGTCTGGCCGATGACCGCATGTCGCGTCCAATCGAATGCGATGCGGACGATTTGATGTTGCAGGTCGTAGCTGCGCGCCCGCTCTGCGTGCCGCGCACCCGAGGGGAGCGGGCCCCACGCGGCGACCATTGGCTCCGTCCGGAACGGCGGAGTCGCATCCGGCGACGGCGCGCGCGTCGTCGTGTCGCGCGCGGGCTCGGGCGTTGGCTCGGGAGGCGAATTGACACACGACGCGGCAGCCAAGGCGACTGCGCCGAAGAAAGCGATGTTTCGGATGTTCATGGCGTGTGGAGTGTCAACGCGGCTTTGTCGAAGCAAGGACGGGGCCGCGGGCCTATTCGATCTTCGCGATACCGTTTCCGGGCTTGGGGAACTTCACGAAGACGAGCGGATCGTGGCCCGGTACGATGAAGCGCACGTTCGACGCGATCGTTTTCATCCGCTCCTGCGCCGCCAGATTCGAGAGAGAGTCGAGCGTCTGCGCGATCGGCCGATGGCGCTCGAGGTTTTCGTACAGGTACGCGTTGTCCGAGGCGAGGACGACCGTTCCCGACGCGGTCGGCACGCTCGCGTACTGCGATTGCCATGTATGCTTGCCGCCCGTGTAGACGCGAATGCCGGGCAAGATCTCCTGATCGTCGCCCGCGACCTTCATTACTCTGCCTAACGAGTCGAGGCGCAGCATCATCGTGGCATCGAGCGAATCGGCGCCACCGAACCGCGTCGCGGCGTTGGTGTAGTGGTCGAACTCCTCGCGCTGGATCCAGATCTTGGCGTTGGGGAACAGATCGGCGCCGTCGGCGTGATCCCAGTGCATGTGCGAGATGACGACGTCAGTCACGTCCTCCGGCTTGAGGCCGAGCTTGGCGATCGCCTCCGACGGCCGCACGTAGTCGCGCGGCTTCCATCGCTTCATGAACTTGTCGCGATAGAAGCCGGCATCGAGCAGCATCGTGTGGCCGTTCCCGCGCACCAACCACACCATCATCTGAATGTCGGCGCGGCGCGACGTATCCGCGCCGGCGACGAGTCCCGCTACCGGAAATCCGGGGATGATCGCGTAGCTCACGGCGTAGACGTCGTACACCGGAGCAGTCGGGCGCGCAGCAGCCGCCAAGAGCGCGGCGGCACCGGCGAGCACTTTGATGTTCACGGCGCCCTCCTGATCACGATGGTTTTCACCTGCCGCACCCACCGCGCTTCACGCTTCTCATCTGGCACGACGAGGCGCAACGGACCAGCAGCGTCGGGCAGCGGCTTTCCGTTCTGCTTGTCGACGAGTAGCACGAGCTTGTCGCTCAGCGACGGATCAAGCTCGGCCAACGAAAAAAGCATCCGATAGCCGTCGGCCGCCTCGACCACCACATACATCGTCGACCGCGCGCGCCGCAGCGAATCCGCGGAGATCCCAACGAGCTTGAGTAGGTCGTCGACGACGATGCCCGAGTAAGTGCTCGCGGTCGAGTCGTGATGTCCCTTGGCGCTCACCTCACGATGCGGCATCGCCGCGAGCTCGGCCCGCGAGAACCCGCGCTCGCGAATGCCGTCGCCACGAATCACCAGAGACTGCGCGGGCTGCTGCGCGAAATACAACCAACCGAGAAGAACGAGAGCGGTCCGGGTCATGGGCCAAGGGTAAGGAGAAGAGGGATCGAGGCAGCAGTCAAAGATGCTCTCCGCGCGCCCCAACCC
>JALZAE010000432.1 GCA_030948535.1 Gemmatimonadota bacterium
GCGATAGGGCGTCCCCATCGCATCGAGCTCGATGACGATGAAGCCGAGCTCGGCCAATGCGCGCGTGTCCCCGCGCGCGGCGGAGAAGCTGCGGCTGCCGACGCTCCCGGTCTGCGGACCCGGGTAGATGTGGTTGATGATCGGATAGCGTTTCGTCGAGTCGAAGCTCGTCGGCCGAAACATCAGACCGTAGAGATCGGTCTTGCCGTCGCGCGCCTTCGTGGTGAATGGCATCGGCGGCGTCCATCCGGTGGCGACGAGCTTGGCAATGTCCGACTTCTCGAGCGTGAGCACGAGCTTGCCCTCGGCGTCACGGAGCACGGCGACTGGCGGAACTTCGGGACGCGAGTAGCTGTCGACGAACCAGCGGCCGCCGGGCGACAGCGAGACCTCGTGATCGGCGTCCTCAGGCGTGAGCAGCGCGAGCCGCTTGCCGTCGAGGCCGACACGATAGAGATGGCGGAAATACGGATCGCGACCGGCTTCCCGGCCCGCACCGGTGAACCAGATCGTGCGCGTCTTTTCGTCGACACGCAGCACTTGCAGCACGTTCCCTTCGCCGGTGGTGATCTTGTTCTTGAGCTTGCCCGTCGTGAGATCGTAGAGGTAGAGCTGGCCCCAGTCGTCGCGCTCGGAGAACCAGAGCACTTCGTTCGTCGTCCAGAGCGTGTGCCAGTTTACCCGGCCGTTGCCGGACTCGAAGAAGTTCGGCACCGTCTCGTCGAACACGTCGCGCACTTCGCCCGTTGCCGCATCGGCGACGCGAAACTGCTCGCGCTTATGATCGCGCGACGTCGACACGAAGGCGAGTTTCGACGCATCGGCGCTCCACTCGACGTCGGCCCACTCGCCTCGGCAAAGAATGTGATCACAGAGCGTCGACCGATGCTGATCGGGCGGCATGCGCAGGCGAATCACGCGCGGCGCGTCGACTTCGATGACGACGCGATGGATCATCGCGACGATGCTGTCGCCCGGCAGCGGCGACTTCCACGCTTCGAGTGCGGGATGCCCGACCTTTGTCGACACCAGATACATCTCGCCGACGCCGCGCTGGTCCTGCTGAAACGTCGCGATCTTCTTCGAGTCGGCTGACCAGAGCACGATCGGGCGATCGCTCTTCGTCCACCCGGCGTTGTCGGTGGCGTAACCGAAATCCTTCACGCCGTCGGCCGTCAGCTGCGTCTCCTTGCCGCTCGCAACGTCGCGCACCCACAAATTCCAATCGCGGATGAACGCGGCGCGCTTGCCATCGGGTGACGCGACGAAGTTGTTGGCGCTGGCGCGTGCCGCGCCGCCTCTCCGTCCGCCGGCGGTCGCCTCGACGGTGCACTTGGTGCCCGACACGTCGCAGCTCCATTTCCGGCCCCCGGCATCGAAGGTGATCGCCTTCGCATCGGACGACCACTCGAATTGCGTGAACGGCAACCGCGCCGGATCGAACGTCGTATCGCTCGCCGCCGACATCGCCAAGGCGAGTTTGATCTGATCGAAGGGTTGCGACCGCGCACGCCGGACGGGATCGACCAGAACGAACTCCGATCCTTTTGGCGTCGCGTTCCGATACCAGAAGCGCTCGTCCGGCATCCACGTCGGCCGGACGCCGGCGCCGAACACCAGCGGCGCGGCCTTGTACGTCAGGTACTGCTCGGCCCGGTCGTAGTCGGCGGCGGTGATCGTCGCCCGCTGCTGCTGCGCGGCGAGTGGTGCGCTGAGCATCAACGCGGCGAACGCCGCGAGACTTCGTGAGCTGACGCGAAATGACATCGAGTCCTCTGTCGGGTGATGGAGCAGCCTCAAAATGCGCGCGCGGTGTGGTACCGGCAAATCATTCTACGCCCTTGTATTTCGGCGTTTGTTCGGCTACCATTTCCGCATCGTTTTGCTGGGAGCATCGATGCAGACGGACATGAAGCTCGAGGATCGCATCGCCCTGCTGATGGACATGGCCGGCGATGACCGCGAATTACCGCCCGAGGCCGCGCCGCCGCCAAAGCCGCCACGTCTCCGGCACGCGAATGAGGTCGGCGCGCTGAGGCCGATCAACTTCCGCCAGGTACGCATGGGACGCGGCGGCATGGTCTCGCTGATGCGCATTCTGATGACCAACGCCTGCAGCTTCAACTGCCACTACTGCCCGATGCGGCGCGACCGATCGATGCCGCGGACGTTGCTCAAGCCCGAAGAGCTCGCGCGCATCTTCATCTCCGCGCATCGGCGGGGATGGTGCGAAGGGCTGTTCGTCACTACAGGGATTCCAGGCCGGCCGGTGAAGGTGATGGACGATCTCATCGCCGCGCTCGAGATCATCCGCGAGCGCTATTTCTTTCGAGGCTATATCCACGTCAAGATGGTGCCCGGCGCCGACTCGGAGCAGATCGTGCGCCTCACCCAGCTCGCGAGTCGCGTGTCGATCAATCTCGAGGCGCCCTGCGGCGCCCACCTGCGCGACATCGCTCCCGAGAAAAATCTCGACGACACGCTCGGCGACCTTGAGCAGGTGCGCAAGCTCGTCGTCCTCAATAGGCGCGAGGAGCGCGCGGGACGACCGGTCGATGCGCTGCATCCCGGCGGCACCGCCGGCCTGACGATGCAGTTCGTCGTCGGCGCGACGGTCGACACCGACCGCACCATCCTCGGCAAAGTCTCGGAGCTCTACGCACGCTCCGGAATTCACCACACGCAGTTTTCCGCGTTCCGCCCCATCCGCGATACGCCGATGGAGAACGTCCGCGCCACGCCGTGGCTCCGCGAGCAGCGGCTCTATCAAGCCGATCATCTCATGCGCGACTACGGCTTCTCGAAAAGCGAAGTCGTCTACGGCGAAGACGGCAACCTTCCTCTCGCCGTCGATCCCAAGAGCGCATGGGCGCTCGCCAACGCCGACCGGTTTCCCATTGAGGTTCAGTCGGCGACGCTCGAATCGCTGATGCGCGTGCCGGGCATCGGTCCGACATCGGCGCGCCGCATCGTCGACCAGCGCGCCGGCTCGCACTTCCGATCGCTCGCTGATCTCCGCAAGCTCGGCGTGGTCACGACGCGGGCCGCTGGATTTCTCACCCTGCGTGGACGCCGCCTGCAGAACGTGAAGTGGAGCCAGCAGCTCGGCTTCTGGCAGCCGGAAGATCAAGCGGGAACGCCGCACATCGTCTACGACGTGAGTCCGGGCACCTTTCGGTAGGTTGTCGCAGATCGGCGCGTCCACTTGTGGGTTGGACGCGCCATGCCGGACCCTTCCGCACCGCGCCCGCCGCGCCGCATCTGGTTGTTGATCGCCGCCGCCTGCCTCGTGCCCGCTGCGCTCTCGGCGTTTCAGACGTACATGCAGTCGAAGATCGGTCCATCACATCCGGCGACGTGGCGCTCGATGATCTGGAACGGCAGCGAGTGGATCATCTTCGGCGCGCTCACACCGCTCACCTACTTTCTCGGGCGTTGGCTTCCGCTCCGCAAACCGCACGTCGCGCGGAATCTGCTCATGCACATCTGCGCGGCACTCTCCGTCTGCTGTCTGTGGGCCTTCGGCGGCGCGTCGCTCAACTGGCTGCTCGGCAACGAGCGCGAGGGACTCACGCGCGGCCAGTATCTGATGAGCTGGACGCTCACCACGCTTCCCTATGGCACCTTCATGTATTTCGCGGTGCTCGGCTGCGTACACGCGATCACGTACTTCATGGAGGTGCGCGAGCGCGACGCGCAGACCGCTCGACTCGCCGCCTCACGTCTCTGGACATCATCCGGGGCGTGGTGATGATCCTCATGGCCATCGATCATGTGCGCGTCTACTCGGGACAGCCCGCCGGCGGACCGACGCCCGGCATTTTCTTCACGCGATGGATCACTCACTTCGTCGCGCCGGCGTTCGTCTTTCTCGCCGGCACCGGCGCCTTTCTGCACGGCACCAGGCTCGGCGCCAAGGCACCCCTGGCCAAGTTTCTACTGACACGCGGTGCGTGGCTGGTGCTGCTCGAGCTCACCGTGCTGCGCGTGGGCTGGACCTTCAACGTCGACTTCGCGCACTACGAGCTGGCCGGCGTCATCTGGATGATCGGATGGTGCATGATCCTCATGGCGCCGCTGATCTACCTGCCGCTGCGCGCGCTCGGCACGCTGGGCGTCGCGATCATCCTCGCTCACAACGTGTTTGATTTCTTCGCGCCTACCTTGGGACCGCTGTTGTTCGTCAGCGGCAGCGCGTGGCTGTGGAGGATTCTCTACCTCGGCGGCGCGGTGAATCTCGGCGGCGGGGACGGTCCGCCGCTGCTGGTGCTCTTCTCCATCATCCCATGGATCGGCGTCATGGCGGCCGGCTACGCCTTTGGTCCGGTGATGCGCACGACGGCGGAGCGTCGGCGTACGCTCTGCTTCCGGCTCGGGTGTGCGGCGATTCTCGGATTTGTCGCGCTGCGCGCGCTCGATGTCTACGGCGATCCGCGGCCGTGGCGTCATCCTCCGCGCAACGCGCAGCGCGCGCAGCCGCGCCCGACGCAGGTCGCGCCGCGCCCGCCTCGCCATCGGCTGCGACGCCGCCGTCGACATCACCGCTGGCGACGTTCGGACGCGTGCCCTTCTTCTATTACGTGCTGCACATCCCGCTCATCCATTTGGCGGCGATCGTCGTTTCGCTCGTGCGGACCGGCTCGGTGAATCCATGGCTCTTCGGCAACCATCCCATGGATCCTCCGCCGGTTCCCAATGGCTACACCTGGAGTCTGCCGCTGCTGTACCTGGTCTGGATCATCAGCGTCACGCTGCTCTACATCCCGTGCCGGTGGTACGCCAAGCGAAAAGCACAGGGCGGCAGCGCCTGGCTGAGCTACCTCTGACCTAGCGGTCCGCGGAGACTGACGCGGATCAGCGCTTCGTCAAGCCGTCCCATGCTACGCCCTTCGCCTCGATGATGACGATCGCGCCCTCGCGGCTCGTTGTCGTCACCGCCGTGCGCACCGCGTGAGCACCCGGCTCGTCGGAACTCCGCCGACGAAGGCGTACGTGCCGGTGGGAAGGAGATAGCGCGCGCCGTTGCCGACGCCTAGATCACCGTGAAGCGTGATCGAGCGCGAAGACGGGCGCGTTTCGCGATCCACTCGACGAGACGCGCGCGCGTGTGGGCACGTCCATCGGCATCGACCTGCCGACGTTCATTCGCGCCGTGCGCACCTACGCGGCGCGCTACAGCACCTTCCTCCATCGCAGCGCGGCGACCAGCACCACACCGATCGAGAGCTGCAACGCGACGAGCAGCGCGAAGCCGTGCGGATGATGCGACAGCGGAATCTCGGCGACGTTCATCCCCCACATGCCGCTGATCACCACGAAGGGAAGACTCAACGTCGCCACCACCGACAGGCCCTTCGTCACTTGACCGAGCTGGTTCGACACCTGCGACAGATACGCATCGAGCGTCCCGCTCAGCAAATCGCGGTACGTCTCGAGCGAATCGTTGATGCGCAGCACGTGGTCGTAGACGTCGCGGAAATAGATTTGGACTTCCGGCGGCAAGAGCGGCGTTGGCCGATTGCTCAGCGTGTTGAACACATCTCGCTGCGGCGCCAGATATCGTCGCAACGACAGCACGAGACGCTTGACGCGGAAAATCTCCTGCAGCGACGCGTGGTCGAATCTGGCGAAGACGCGCTCCTCCAATCCATCGACGAACTCATCGACCGAATCGAGGATGGGGAAAAATGCGTCGACCGTGTGGTCGGCGATCATGTGCGCGACGCGCGCCGGTCCACGGGAAAGAAGCTCGGGATTTTTCCGCGCCAGCTCCGCTACTTCTTCGACACTCAGCGCGCGCTCGTCGTGGACAGTAACGAGATACTGGCGGCCCACGAACAGCGTGATGTTGATCGTCTCAGTGTCGTAGGGATCGTCCTCCGTCTCGACGCAGAGGCGCACGCCGCGCAGCACGATGAGCAGATACTGCCCGTCGTAGTCTTCGACCTTGCCGCGGCTGTTGGCGTGGAGCGCATCCTCGATCGCCAGCGGATGAAACTGGAAAACCGAAGCCAGAATCGAGCATTCGGACTCGCTCTTCCCATCCACGTCGACCCAAAGCCATCCGTCGCCCGCCTTCGCCCGCTCGAGGATGGCCGGCAGCTCCTCGGGCGGAATGTCGCGCCGGATGGCGCCCTGCGTGTCACGATAGAGGGCCCGCGGTGTACCACCGGTCACGGCGTTTCCTTGTCTTGGAGAATTGTGGCAGGATCGGGATTTGACGAATGCACTGGCGCCGTCGTCGCACTTGAAGCGCTGGTGCGCCACTCGCCTGGCGGTTTGCCCTTCGCAGGCGCCACAGAGGGAAAACGAGACATATGTTGACCTTCTGAGCGCGACGTGCAACCATGGCTGTATCGGCGTGAATACCCCATCGTACATAGCTGCATTTAGTCTATCGTCCCGTAGGAGTGTCGTATGGCAGGTACCTCGTCAATCGCAAACTTTGTGGCACTGTATAGGTTGGGATCGGCCCGCCGAGTATTTGCTCTTCCCGTCGTCGCGCTCGCCTTGAGCGCTTGCGCCTCGCAGATGCGCATCGTCAAAGTCGCGGGCGACAATCAGGCCGGCTACGTCGGTTTACCGGTTGATACGTCGCCGCGCGTGCAGCTTCAGACCACTCAGGGCCAGCCGATCCCCGCCGTCCTTATTCGTTTTGTGGCGGAAAGCGGCGGCGGTAAGATTGCGCGCAACGAGGTTCAGACGGACTCGCGCGGCTTCGCGAGCCCCGGCTCCTGGGTGCTGGGACCGTTCCCTGGGAAGAACGTGCTCCTCGCGCAAATCGGTGGCAGCCAGGACTTTGGCTCGACGCGATTCTATGCGGTCGCCACGACGCTTGCGACCACCGTGCAGGGCATCACAACCACGATGCAGAATCTTCCCGTCGCCCCGACCGATCCCAACGCGCCATTGCCCCCGGCGCTCGTCGCGCTGGCCGGCGGCGCAAGGACCGGCGGCGAAGCGGTGGCGCGCAACATCCCGCCGCCCCCGGCGCAGGTTGTAGCCCAAACGCCACCGGCGACGCCTGGCCAGCCGGCGACCCCGGGGAATCCGGCGACGACCCCCGCAACCACATCACCCGGAACACCTCCCGGCACGCCTCCCGCCCTCTCGAACGGCACGCCCACATCCATGATGCCGGCCCTGATGCGCCAGACGGCGCCGAATGGAAAGGGCGTGCTCTCGGTGAGCGCGGGCTTCAACCATACGTGTGAGCTCACGGAGCTCGGCGTCGTGTCGTGCTGGGGACTGAACAGCTACGGCGCGGTCGGCGATGGCACGACGGAAAACCGGTCGAGCCCGACGGCGGTCGCGGCCAGTCAGCCATTCATGGCGGTGAGCGCTGGAGCCAACCATACCTGCGGCGTCACGACAGCGGGAGTCGCGTATTGCTGGGGCTACAACGCGGCCGGCGCGCTGGGCGACGGCACGCACGAGACGCGCGTGTCGCCAACACCTGTCGCCGGAGGCGAGCGCTTCCGCGCCGTGGTCTCCGGCGTCGAGCACAGCTGCGGAATCGCGCTCTCCGGGGCGGCCTTCTGCTGGGGCGAGAACAAGGAAGGACAGCTCGGCAATGGCACGACGACCTCGACGTCAACCCCGTCGGCGGTATCGGGCGGACTGCAGTTCGCGTCACTCACCGCCGGCACTTACCACACCTGCGGCGTCACCACCTCGGGCTCGGCGTACTGCTGGGGCAGCAACCTCGCCGGCGAAGTTGGCGACGGCACGCAGACCCGGCGCATCACACCGGTCGCGGTGGCCGGCGGCCAGACGTTTCAGATGATCATCACGCGCTACTCGCACACCTGCGGCATCACGACCGCCGGCAAGGCACTGTGCTGGGGGATGAACGACAACGGCCAGCTCGGCGATGGGACCACGCGGCTCAAGACGCAGCCGACGCCGGTACTCGCTCCTGCCGAAGTACAGTTCGTCGCGCTCATCACGGGCGGATACCACACGTGCGGTCTGACGGCGCAGGGCGCCGCATACTGCTGGGGCTCCAACGCGCGCGGCGCGGTGGGCGACGGAACCACGGTGGGGCGGACCAAGCCGGTCGCGGTGAGCGGCGACTTGAAGTTCATGTCGCTCTCCGGTGGATTCCAGCACACGTGCGGCATGACCAACAACGGCATGTATTGCTGGGGCGCGAACGATACGGGCGCGCTCGGCGACGGAACGCAGACCGCGCGCAACGTGCCGGTGCAGGTCGCGGTCAAGTAAGCCTGGCTCGCTCTGCTACTTCGCCAGCCGGTCGAAATGGTATTTGCGTAGCTTCGCGATCTTCGGCGCGATGACCGCCTGACAGTACGGCTGGCCCGAGTTCCGCGCGTAGTAGTCCTGGTGGTACTGCTCGGCCTTGTAAAACTGTTTGAGCGGCTCGAGTTTCGTAACCACCTGAGCATCCCACGCGCCGCTCTCCTCGAGCGCCGCGATGGCCGATTCGGCCACCGCGCGCTGCTCCGGCGAGTGATAGAAGATCGCCGAGCGATATTGCGTGCCGACGTCGTGGCCTTGCCGGTCGGGCGTCGTCGGATCGTGGATGGTGAAGAACACATCCAGCAGATCGCGAAACGAGATCACCTTTGGATCGAAGGTGACCTGCACGACCTCAGCGTGACCCGTCGTGCCGCTGCACACGGCCTCGTAGGACGGATTGGCGACCGCGCCGCCGGCATACCCCGACTCGACGCGCTCGACGCCGCGCAGCGGGAGAAACACGGCCTCGAGGCACCAGAAGCATCCGCCGCCGAGGGTGGCGGTCTCACGCGAAGAAGTTGAAGTCTCCATGTGAGAACCGTATCGGCGGCGGCGGCGCGGCGGAAGCCCGCGCCGCTGGTCGCCCTCGCCGCGCTATTCCGCGCGAATCGCGATCACCGGATCGACACGCGTCGCGCGCCGCGCGGGAATCCAGCTCGCCACGAGCGCGACCACCGCCAGCGACACGGCCACCGCACTGAACGTGAGGGCATCCGTCGCGCTGACGCCGTAGAGCAAGCCCTGGATCAGCCTTGTCAGCGCGATCGCCGCGATGACACCGATGATGATGCCCGCGACCGCCAGCATCATCCCCTGCCGCACCACGAGCCGCAGCACATCGCGCATCTGTGCGCCGAGCGCCATGCGAATGCCGATCTCACGCGTGCGTTGCGTCACGAGGTAGGACATCACGCCGTAGATGCCGGCGCACGCCAGGGCCAGGGCGATCCCGGCGAACACGCCGAGCAGCAAGAGGTAGAGCGCGCGGCTGGTGAGTGATTCACCGATCACCTGGTCCATCGTTCGGATGCGGAAGATCGGCTGCGATGGATCGACGGCACGGACCGCGTCGCGCACGGCGCCGGTGATGCTCGTCGGCTCGACCGTCGTCGCGATCGTGAGCGTCATGTCGCTGAGCGTCGACGCCTTGGTCATCTGCGCCGAGAGCAGGTATTGCTCCGGCAGCGGCTCGCGGTCGAGACCGGCCTGCCGCACGTCGCCAACGACGCCGATGATCGTCGACCAATCGTTCGGCGGATCGCCGATGCGCCGTCCGATCGGATCTTCCTTTGGGAAGTATCGCTTCGCGAGCGCTTCATTGATGATGACCACCGGCGCGGTGCCGATCGCGTCCCGTTCGCTGAAATCGCGCCCGCGGCGCACGGGAATCTTGAGCGCGTCGAAGTAGCCGGTGCTCACGCGCCGGAACTCGGAGAAGGGTTGATCCGCGAGCCGTTCCGTCGGCCGTGTTTCGACGGAGAAGTTGCCGTTCCATCCCCAGTTCTGAATCGGCAGCACGTTGACCATCCCGGCCGCGCGCACGCCGGGAATTGCCCGGATGCGTTCGAACAGCGGATCGAAGAAGCTGCGCGTGGCGGTACTGTCCGGATATTTCGTCACGGGGATGCCAGATGCATCGTCAGCACGCGATCCCCGCTGAAGCCGGGCTTGGCGCGCTGGATGGCGATGAATCCGCGCATGAGCAGACCCGCGCCGACGAGCAGCACGAGCGCGAGCGCGATCTCCGCGATGACGAGCGTGTTGCGCACGCGCTGCTGTCCCGGTCCCGCGCTCCCGCCGCGTGAGCCGCCGTCCGTCAGATCGCTGCGAAGATCCGATCGCGACGCGTGCAGTGCCGGGACCAAACCGAACCCGATTCCCGTCGCCACGCAGGTCACGAGAAGAAAGGCGAACACGCTCGAGTCGAGGTGTATCTCCGTCGCTCGCGGCAGCGCGTTCGCGGCCAGCGCGACCAGCACCGCGGTCCCCCAGCGCGCGCAGATCATGCCGAGGGCGCCGCCCGCGAAGGCGAGAAGCAGGCTCTCGGTCAACAGCTGGGTGATGAGTCTCCAGCGGCTGGCGCCGAGCGCGGTGCGGATGGCGATGTCCTTGCGGCGCGACGCGGCGCGCGCGAGAAGCAGATTGGCGACGTTAGCGCAGGCGATCAGCAGCACGAAGCCGACCGCGCCGAGGAGAATGAAGAGGGCCGGTTTGACGTTGCCGACGATGTCCTCTTGATACGACTTCAGCAAAACACTGCGATCCGATTGGTTGTCCGGATAGAGCTTCGCAAGGCGTGCGGCGATTTGCTTCATCTGGGTCGCGGCGCGGTCGATCGTCACGCCGGTCTTGAGCCGGCCGACGACGGACAGATAGTGGTTGCCGCGATTCTTCGTGCGGTCGATCGCCAGCGGCGTCCACAAGTCCGCGTTCGAGCCGACCGGAAATTCGAATCGCGCCGGCATCACGCCGATGAGTATGTATGGCTCTCCATCGAGCGTGATCGTTCGACCGATGAGCCGCGGATCAGATCCGAAGCGGCGCTTCCACAGTTCTTCGCTCAACACCGCGACGCGATCGTGGCCGGGCTGGTCTTCTTCGGGGAGGAAGGTGCGGCCGGCCAGCGGCCGTTGTCCGAGCATCTCGAATGCGTTGCTCGTGACGGTGGCCGCGCGCACGCGCTCGGGCTCGCCGCTCGCCTGAGCGCGAAACTCTGCCCGGAAAACGCGACGAGCTGCGAGAAGACGCCGTTCTGCTCGCGCCAATCGCCGAAGTTCGGCTCGGACACGCTCCCCCAGCCTTTGCCGTCGCGAAACGTCTCGTACACGCGCACGAGCTGGGCGGGGTCGGCATAGGGCAGCGGCCGCAACAGCACCGTGTTCACGACGCTGAAGATCGCGGTGTTCGCGCCGATGCCAAGCGCGAGACAGAGCACCGCGATCAAGCTCGTGTTGCGATACTTGATCAGCGCGCGAACGGCGACGCGTAGATCTTGGGCGAGACGATCCATGCCTGGTTCCGGGCGAAGGTCACCGGCTTGGACAGCGGTCTTTCTCGGAAGGTTGATGAACCGAGAGTCAAACTTGTGGGGCGATCAGCGCTGAGGTGCGGTCGAAATGGTGACAGATCAGTAACGTCAACGACGTCCGCCAATTGCCCGGCGCAGCGCCAACCGCCTAGCTTCAGAGTCCCTCAACGTAGAGTTCCCATGCATCGTCGCTCGTTCATCGCCATCGCACTCGCGCTCTCCGCGGGCGCGCTCGCGGTTGATGGCTGCACGACCTCGCTCGAGCCGCCCCCGTTCACGGACGTCGACCCGACCACATTGACCTACGCCGCGTCACTCGGCGTCGATTTCGCGGCGATGACAAAGCTCCCGTCCGGTCTATGGGTGCGCGATTTTGTCGTCGGCACCGGCGCGGCGGTAGCCACCGGCAAGACCGTGACGGTGAAGTACTCCGGCTATCTGCCGTCGGGGGTCAAATTCGACGAGAACATCAGCGCCGGCATCGTCTTCACGGTCGGCAGCCTGAACGTCATCGCCGGCTTCGATCAGGGAGTGATTGGCATGAAGGTGGGCGGCAAGCGCAAGCTGGTCATGCCGCCGTCGCTCGGCTACGGCGCCACGGTGCACGGGTCGATTCCGGCGAACTCAGTGCTCATCTTCGACATCGAGCTGGTGAGCGTGACCTGATCGTCGTTGTCAGCGATTGGAAAAACTGGGGATGGCTGCCTTGGGGGGCCCCCCCGCAAGGCGAAGGTACACCCAGTATTCCTCGCGACTGTCACTCTTCCTTCCCCGCCGGCGTCATTTCATCTCCGACGCCCCCGCCGCTTCTCATTGAGGCTCTCATGTCCAACGCCGCTCCGCAGCCCACCTCTCGCCGCGATTTCCTGAACACACTGGCGCTCAGTGGCGCCGTGCTCGGCGTCGCCGCCGCGTGCGCGCCGTCGATGGCGCAGAGCGGAGCGGCTGCCGCGCCGGCGCCTGGTGCCGGTGACGCGACCAAGCCGACCATCAAGCCGCCACCGGCCAAGAGCGATGGGCCGTTCGACAATGCCTGGCTCGACCACCTCACCGCCAAGCACAAGCAGGTGTTCGACTGCGGCTCGTACTCCGACGGCGGCATGTTGTACTACGCGAACAACTATCTGAACGCCCATAGGGACGCGTATGACATGGCGTATCCCGACGTGCAGATCGTCATGGGAATGCACGGTGACGCCTGGCCGATCGTCTTGAACGACGCGATGTGGGAGAAGTACAAGCTTGGCGAGAAAAAGAAGACCAAGGATCCGCGCACAAAGGAGCTCGCCACGCGCAACGTCTTCTGGCAAACGCGCGAGGGCGAGCCCGGCCACGAGTTCTCGGTCAACGCGCTACAGGCGCGCGGCGCGACATTCATTCTCTGCAATAACGTGCTGCGTTTCGTCGTCACCGGCATCGCGCAGAAGAACGGCGAGAGCTACGAGACCGTTCGCAAGGAGCTCACGAGCAACATGCTGCCCGGCGTGACCGTCGTGCCGGCCATGGTCGCCGCGATCGGGTTGGCACAGCACAAGGGCTGCTCGTACATATACGCGGGCGGCTGATCGCGACTAGCGCGACCGCGATCGCGTCATGTCGAGCACGACTTTGCCGAAGGACTCGTTGCTCTCGAGCCGCTCGTGCGCGGATCGAATGTCATCGAGCGCGAACACGCGATCGACGACGGGCCGCACAGCGCCACTCGCCAGCAGAGGCACAACGTCGCGCGCGAATGCTTCCGTCGCCGCGATTTTCTCCTCGACGGATCGCGCCCGCAACACCGTCCCGCGGATCGTCAGCCGCTTGCCGAGTACGACGCCGAGCGGGATGGTCGCCTCGCGGCCGGCGACAGTACCGATCAACATGATCCTCGCCTTGAGCGCCGCCGCCTGGATGTTCGCCGGCACGTAGCTCCCGCCGACCAAGTCGAGCACGACGTCGACGCCGCGTCCGCCGCTCCACTCCTGCAGCTTCGCCAGCATCTCGCCGAACGCGTCGCGTACCGCGCAGCCATCCGATAGACCGTACTCGCGCGCCCGATCGATCTTGTCCGCGGTGCGCGCCGTACCGAACGACTCGGCGCCGAGCGCGCGCGCGAGCTGGATCGCCGCGAGCCCGACGCCACTCCCCACCGCGTGCACGAGAATGCGCTCGCCGGTGCGGGCGCCGGCCTGCGTGACGAGCGCGTCGTGCGCCGTGATGAATGCCTCTGGAACGGCGGCCGCCTCCGTCCAGGAGAGATTGTCGGGCACGCGCGCCAGCGTCCGCTCGTGCACGACGGCGTACCCGGCGTTTGCTCCGCCGCCGGTGATGCCGAAGACGCGGTCGCCGACGCTCCATCGCGTGACCGATGCCCCGAACGCCTCGACCTCCCCGGCGAACTCGAGTCCCGGAATGTCCGCGGGTGCATCAGCGGGCGCCGGATATTTTCCTTCGCGCTGCATGAGGTCCGCGCGATTGAGCGCGCTCGCGTGCACGCGCACCAGCACCTGATCGGCGCGCGGAACCGCGGGCGGCACTTCGCGAACCTCCAACACCTCCGGGCCGCCGAAGCGGGTGATGATCACGGCGCGCATGACGCACAATAACAGCGCTACGAATCAGTTTTTAGTATGTTGACCATTATGCGCATCCCCGTGGGAGTCGCGATCGCTGTACTCGCTGCGGCATGCCACAGCGCCGCGGACGAGACGCTGAGTGAGCGCGGCCGCGGGCTTTCCGTCGCCGAGCTGAACGCCGTCGACCAGGCACACGCGTACGAGATCGCCGTTCGGGGCGCGTTCCACCTCGAGTCGGCACTCGTCCTGCTGCTCAATCCGGCGCACTTGCCGCGCAAGCGAGATGCGCAGCCCGCAGACTCGCTGGCGCCCGGCGTCATCAAAGAGCTGCGCTCGATGGACGTGATTCAGGGCGCATGCGACGCCGTCGCGCCGTCGCCGAAGCGCACTCCCATCTGCGAGGGGACGCTGGCCGGTTACGAGGTGCAGCTCTCCGACATTTTCCAGGTGTCGCCCGATACGGTGCAGTTCTACATCACCGCCGAGCGCTTCCGGCCGTCGAGCGACACGCTACACAACCAACAACCGCTCAAGCTCGAGCAGCGCTACACGCTGGTTCGGCGAGCGATGGCCTGGTCCGTGGCGAAGAAAGAGCGGATGTCGAAGTAGCGCGGTCGCTCACCACCAGCCGAGGATCTTCCACCACAGCATGCCGATCCCCAGCCACAGCGTGACCTGCGCGAGCGAGATGATGAAGCCCACGCGCCACCATTTTCCCTGCGACACGTAGCCCGCGCCGAAGTAAATCGGCGCGGAGCCCGTGCCGTAGTGCGTGAGGCTCGCGTCGAGGCTGGAGAAATATCCGAGCGCCAGCGCGGCGACGAGGGGCGGCGCGCCGGCGACGATCGCCGCCGCGATGAATCCGGGATAGAGGGCAGTGACGTGCGCCGTCATGCTCGCGAAGCCGTAGTGCAGGTAGAGATACGCGAGCACGAGCGCCGGGAGCGCGGCCAACCATGGCCACCCGTGTAGTTGCGAGAAGAACGCGCCGGACAGCACGCCGATGACGCCGGTCTCATTCATCGCATCGGCCATCATGAGGAGCGGAGCGAACCAGATCAGCGCGTCCCACGCGCGTCGCTCGCCGAGTAGATCGTCCCACGTCAGTACGCCGAGCAGCAAGAGCGCCGAGACGCCGGCGAGGGCGACGATCGTGTTGTGCATCCCGTGCCAGGGTGACGTGACCCATCCGGCCATCACGCACAACATCACCACGACAAGCCATTTTTCCGACCGCTGCATCGGTCCCATCTCGGCCAACGCGTCGCCGGCGTGGGCGCGGGCGGCTTCGATGTCGGTCGATGTCGGGCGCGCGAGCTTGTAAATGAGGAGCGGTACGAGCATCAACGAGAGCGTGCCCGGTACGATGGAGCCGGCGATCCAGCGTCCCCAGGTGAGATCGACGCCGGCGAGCTTGCGCGCGAAGTCGGCGATGAGCGGATTCGCGGCCATCCCTGTGAGGAACATCGCGGACGCGGTGTAGGTCGCGTGGAAGGTGACCAGCATCAGGAATGCACCGAGCCTGTCTGCCGTCGGTCCTGGCGTCGAGCCGCTTGCTTGGGCCACGCTGCGCGCGATGGGAAAGATGATCCCGCCACCGCGCGCGGTGTCGGACGGAACGAAGGGGGCCAGCACGAGATCGGATGCGGCGAGCGAATAGCCCAGGGACAGCGGGCTCCTGCCGAATCTGCCGATGAAGTAGTAGGCGATGCGTTGGCCGAGCCGCGTCACCGTCACCGCGCGCGAGAAGAGGAATGCCGCGAAGACCAGCCAGACCGTGAGATTGGAGAACCCGGACAGCACGCGCTGCGGCGGCGTCAATGTGCGCGTGACCGCGAGCAGCGTCATCGCGACCAGGGCGCTGACCCCCATCGGCACCGGATGCGCGACGAGCGAGATGATCGTGGCGACGAAGATCGCGAGTAAATGGCGCTGTGGTGCGCTGAGCGCCGCCACCGGGATGAACCAGAGGGCGAGTCCGGGCCCGAGCACCGCCAACCATCTGGTGACATCAGTGCGGACGGATGAGGTCATGCGGGTATGTTGCGCCCGCAAGAGGTCAGGGGCTAGAAGTGTGGAGATGTCAGACATCAGATGTCAGACTCTGCGGGTGGTAGTCAGTGCTGACATCTGACATCTAACGTCTGACATCTCCCCACTTCGCCACCTGTCCCCTGGCACTCCTCCCCGTCTCTTGCGTAGAGCCTCGAGACTGACAACTGGGAGTCAACTTGGACGAAGACCTGAGACTAGTGGTCGCCCTTGTCGCGATCGTCACAACCGGCAGCGTGATAAGCGTGTTCATTGTTTCGGTAACGCGAATCTGGCTCAAGCTGCGCGACAGGAAGCCGCTCCCCGACACGCGCCTCGACGCGATCGAGGAGCGACTCGGCGACGTCCAGCGTTCCATCGACGCCGTCGCGATCGAGATGGAGCGCGTGAGCGAGGGGCAGCGCTTCACCGTGAAGTTGCTCGCGGACCGCGCCGAGCGCGGCCTGGTGCCGCGATCCGTCGAGCGCATCAAAACGCCGCATTGAGGGGAAAAGGAGGCGTCAGATGTCAGCTATCTCACGTCAGTCAAGCGCACGGGATCGCCGATTCGCTGGCCTGGTATCTGACATCTGACGTCGGACCTGTACAACTTCCATCTGTCAACTACGTGGACGTCTCTGAATGCCCAGCTCCCACGATTCTGCCGACCTGATCCTCCGCCTGTACGAGCTGCGCCGCGATC
Organism: Gemmatimonadota bacterium; assembly: GCA_030948535.1. Classification (GTDB taxonomy): domain Bacteria; phylum Gemmatimonadota; class Gemmatimonadetes; order Gemmatimonadales; family Gemmatimonadaceae; genus JALZAE01. The sequence continues at coordinate 16,583 of JALZAE010000432.1, forward strand.
CCGAGATGCGGGCGGCGCGAGACTGGTTCTTTACACAGTTCCATCCCAAGAGCGCCCAAGAAGTGTTCGCCCAGTGGATGGGGCCAGACAGTGCGCATTACCGCATGGTCACCACGTACTGGGAGATGGCGGCGACGTTGGTCACCCACGATGCGATCGATGCGTCGATGTTCCACGCCGCGAATACCGAGTACGCCGCGGTAATCGCGAAGCTTGGCCCCTTCCTGCCGG
>JALZAE010000668.1 GCA_030948535.1 Gemmatimonadota bacterium
GACCACCGGCGCGCCGCTCAACGGATGGCGCCGCTTCACGCCGGGCGACATCATGCAGGAGACGGTGACGCAAGGCATCAACCGCTTCATCGGCAGCGTGACGCCGAGCTGGCGTCCGACCACGTGGCTTGCGTCGCGCGCGAACATCGGCGTCGACTATACAGGCCGCGTCGATACGGATCTCTGCCGTCGCGACAACTGCTCCGACTTCGGCACGAGCCGCGAAGGATTCAAGATCGACAACCGCACGAACTTCCTCACCTACACGCTCGATGCGTCGGCGATCGCCTCGTTCCAGCCGCGCGACTGGCTGAGCACGAAGACGACCGGTGGCGTGCAGTACTTCAACCAGCAGTTCGAGCGCAACGGCGCGTCGTCCATCAACCTGCCGCCCGGTACGACCACGGTGACGGCCGGCGCGACGCAGGCCGCGGATGAGGCGAGCACCTTCTCGAAGACGCTCGGCGCGTTCGTGGAGCAGCAGCTCGGCTTCCGCGATCGCCTGTTCATCACCGGTGCGCTGCGCGCCGATGACAACAGCGCGTTCGGCCAGAACTTCAAGGCCGCCTACTACCCGAAGGTTTCGGCGTCGTGGATTCTGTCCGATGAGACGTTCTTCCCGCGCCGGCAGTGGCTCAACCAGCTGCGTCTGCGCGCGGCCTATGGGTCGTCGGGCAATCGCCCAGGCTCGAACGATGCGCTGCGCTACTTCACGCCGCGCGCCGTCAGCATTCAGGATCAGGATACGCCCGGCGTCCAGTTCCAGTCGCTCGGCAACCCGAACCTCAAGCCCGAGACGAGCACCGAGTTCGAGACGGGCCTCGACGCGAAGTTCTTCAACAGCCGCGTCGACCTGCAGCTGACCTACTACAACAAGAAGACGAAGGACGCGCTGATCGCGAAGGTATTGCCGCCGTCGTATGGCAGCGGCAGCGGCGCCACCGGGACGCAGCAGTTCTTCAACATCGGCGCGGTTCGCAACAACGGCTTCGAAGGACTCATCAGCACGCAACTGCTCGATCGCAAGAATCTTGGCTGGGACGTGACGCTCAACGGCTCATCGAACTCCAACAAGATCGTCGCGCTCGGCGCCGGCGTGCCGCCGATCATCCTCGGCTTCCTGAACCAGGACCGCGTCGGCTATCCGGCGAACGGCTACTGGCAGCAGCCGATCCTGAGCTACTCGGACGCGAACCACGACGGCTTCATCACGGCCAACGAGCTCGTCGTCGGCGACTCGTTCGTGTATCGCGGGTCGGCCACTCCGAAGTACGAGGCCGTGCTGACCAACGGATTCGACTTCTTCAACAAGCGCATTCGCATCCAGGGATTGTTCGACTACAAGGGCGGCTACCTGTTGGACAACGACACCGAGCGGATTCGCTGCCAGACCCGCAACAACTGTCGTGGGTTGCAGGACCCGCACGCGTCGCTGAAGGAACAGGCGCGCGTCGTCGCGGTGCGCGACCACGCGAGCCACACGCAGGACGGTTTCCTCGAGGATGCGTCGTTCGTTCGCTTCCGCGAGCTGTCGGTGACGCTCACGGCGAGCGACCGCATCGCACGCATGGTGCGCGCGAACAGCGCGAGCCTCACGCTGTCCGGCCGCAACCTCCACGTCTGGACCAAGTACACCGGCATCGATCCGGAGAGCAACTACGTGACGGGTGGCTTCACGAACAACGACATCCCGTCCGACTTCCAGACCGCGCCGCCGCCGTCGTACTTCGTCGTTCGACTCAACCTTGGCTTCTGAGGCATGATCATGAGACATAGAAAACTATTCCGCGGCGACCGACGAGTCGCCGCGGGCGTGACCGCGGTGGCGATCGCCGCGGCTCTCGCGGCGTGTAACGTCGATCGTGTGCTCGCCGTGCACGATCCCGACATCGTGAATCCGGTCGACGTTTCTTCGCCCAGCGGCGCGGAAGCGGTGCGGGTCGGCGCGCTCGGCCGGTTGTCCGATGCGACGACGGCGAACATCACCGGCACCGAGACGATCTTCCAGCTCAGCGGGCTGTTGGCCGACGAGTTCCGCTCCGGCGACTCGTTCGTCGAGCGCAACGAGACGGATGATCGCCAGGTTCAGTCATCGAACGGCAACGTCGAGGACGCGACGCGGAAGCTGTATCGCGCGCGGCTCGCGGCGAAGCAGGCGATTCCGCTGCTGCGTCAATTCACGCCCGACAATCTCTTGGGCATCGGCGAGCAGTTCTTCGTGATCAGCTTCGCCGAGAATCAGATCGCCGAAGATTTCTGCAACGGCATGCCGTTCAGCGAGCTCGCCGGCGCGACGGTCGTCAACGGTGCTCCGCTGAGCAACGCAGCCGCATTCCAAATGGCCGCCGACCACGCTGATTCCGGGCTTGCCGTGATCGGCGCGTCGACGAGCGACCAAGCCAACGTCCTGCGCATTGCCAAAGGACGCGCGCTCCTCAACCTCGGTCAGTTCGCGGCAGCGGCCGCGGCCGTCGCGACGGTGCCGACGTCGTTCAAGTATCAGAATACCCAGTCGATCACCACGGGCAACAATACGATCTGGGAGTTCAATAACAACGAGAAGCGGTATGTCGTTGCCAATCTCGAGGGCGGCAATGGTCTCAACTTTGTCTCGGCCGCCGATCCGCGCGTTCCGACGACATCGGGCGGAAACGCGTTCGACTCCAGCACCCCATGGATCGGACAGAAGATCTACGGGCAGGAATCACCGGTGACGATTGCCGGTGGCGTCGAAGCGCGATTGATCGAAGCCGAAGCCGCCATCAACACCGGCGGAACCCCGGCGAACTTCATCATCAAGATCAACGCGGCACGTGCAGCGCAAGGGCTCGCTCCCCTCGTCGATCCAGTGACGGCGGCGGCGCGTGTGGATCTGCTGTTCCGTGAGCGTGCCTTTTCGTTCTTTGGCACGGGCCACCGGCTGGGTGATCTCCGCCGGCTCGTCAGGCAGTACAGCCGCTCTGCGGCGACCGTCTTCCCGACGGGCGCATACTTCAAGGGCGGAAGCTACGGACCGGATGTCAATTTCATCGTTCCGCAGGCCGAGCAGAACAACCCGCTCGCCACTGCTGGTTGCACCGATCGAAACGCGTAGTAGAGGACATCGGGCGTCGGGCGTCAGGCGTCGACAACTGCACGCTGGTACACATCGCACACCGCGGTGTCCGACGTCTGACGCTTGAAGCCTGATGCCCGACGCCCGACGCCAAAAAAAGTGGCGAGTGAGAGAAGATCCTCACTCGCCACTTTTGTTATCAGTACCGCTTCATACTCGAAGAACAGCTCACCCCTCAGCGGCCAACCGATAGCCGTAGCGCGGAACGGTGAGCAAGTGCCGCGGCGTCGAGGGATCCTCCTCGAGCTCGGCGCGCAGCCGGCAGACGAGCGTGTCGAGCACGCGGCTCGATGGATTGAGACGGCGTGCGCCGAGCTCGGCCATCAGCTCGAGGCGCGTGGCGGCGGCGCCGCGTCGTGCGAGGAGCGCGAGAAGGAGATCGAGCTCCTTCGGCTGAAGTGTGACGGCCTGGCCGCTCCGGCGGACCGCGCGCGCGTCGACGTCGATCTCGATGTCGCCGAAGCGCTCGACCGGATCGAGACGGCGCGCCACCGAGCGCCCGCTCCAGCTGCGCTGCATCACCGCGCGCACCCGCATCACGAACTCGCGCTCGTCGATCGGAGCCGCGATGCAATCGTCGGCGCCGGCCGCCAGCGCGCGTGCGATCACCCCTTCCTCGCGGCGAAGCGCCACCGCGATCGTCGGAACGCGTGTGCGCCGACTGGACCCCTGCCGGCCCGCCGGAATCTCGACGTTCGCATCGGCCACGAGATCGAGATCGAACACGATGACGTCCGCCGTGTGGTGGGCGGCCTCGGCCTCGACCGGATCGGCGCTGCGCATCTCGACGCTCATGCCCGCTCGCACGAGCTGAACACCGAGCCGCATGGACAGCTCTGGATCGCGAAGGAGGAGCGCCACGCGCACGATGGAGCGCGGACGAACGCTGTCTCGCGGCGCGAAGGCGGCGGCGCGTTGCGCGGTGTTGGGGGCGAAGATCATGGCTCGGTGAGTGAGTGAGGCTGAGTGATCGAAGACACGGCCTGTCTGCCGCAGGATGCCGTACACGCGTACGGTGTACGCCGCGCCAAGGTGTCGCCAAGGATTTGTGACGAGATGCAGCCAAGAGGGACATCACGTTCCCGGCAGCGGATCGACACGAACATCCGTCCGCTTCCTTTCCGATTGGACAGCCGGCCCCACGGTATCGTTTGCCGTACGAGCGCCGCTCGTGTCACGTTCGTGCAAAGAAAAAAGCGGAGGCCGTTACCGCGGCCTCCGCTTTCTTCCCTTCAGTTGCAATCCTCTCGTTAGGCAGCTCGATCGGTGCAACCGTGGAATTTCGGATTGTTCTCCTCGGACTGCACCACCGGGAAGTTCAGGTCCGCGCCGTGCGTGCCGCCCTTGAGGAACGTACCCGTGGGGTACACGCTCTCCGCCGGACGGCTGTACTGCCTAACGAGACGGCGCAGATCGCCGAGGCGATGGCCCGAGAGAAAGAGCCAGAACGCGCGCTCACGGAAGACCAGGTCTTCCTTCGCCGTCTGCGTTGCCGGAAGCGCCAGCGGTGCGAGCGAATATCCGCCGGTCGGCGCCGGAATCCATGACGGCTTCGGCGACGCGCGCAGCTTGTTGAGCGTGTCGAGCCACGTCGCGTTCCCCGCCTTCAACAGCGCCTCGGCGATGATCAGCTTCGCCTCGATGCCGGTGACGATGGGGAATGAGCTCGTTTGGCCGTACAGCAGCTGCGGGAACAACGGCGTGCGGCTGTCGAAGCCCAGACCCGTCGATGCACCGACCTGCACGCGCGGATCGCCTGCGGTGCGGAAGTTCAGTCCGTTGGTGCCGTCGTTGTTGGCGACGGTGTAGCGGCCGACGCTGTTGTTGAGCGACCAGATCTGATTGTTGCGCGCGGCAGCCGCGGTCGAGTGCTCCGCGAAATACGCAAACGTGACGGGAATGCTGTCCGCGCCGGGGAACGATACCGCCGCCAACGCCTGCGGGAACTGCCCGAGATTGAGCAGAATCCGGCCGCGGAGAATCTTTGCCAGGTTGCGCACGCGAATGTCATCCGAGGACGTCCCCGTAGCGGTGGCGAGTGCCGAGTCGGCGTGCGCCAACGCGCGAGCGTATGCCTGGATGTTCGACAGCGGATCGCCGAAATCGGTGGTGCCATCCGTCTTCGGGAAGCTGAAGGGAATCCCGTTGCACAGATTTTCGGCGGCGAGGTTCTCCATGTACCCCTGAACCCAGTACATCTCCGCCGTTTCCCACGCCGGCACCGGCTTGTACTGCTTGAGCGCAATCGCCGCCTGCTGCGCCGACACGCGCGCTTGCTGCATGCCGCGGTAGGCCGTGGTGATGTTCGCGTTCTGGAGCTGGACGGCGCGCTGATCCGTCTCGTCGCGCTGCTGGAACGTGTCCGACGACTGCCACTCATCGGCGAGCAATCCGCCGTAGAGGAAAAAGCTCTCACCGCCGCTGGTCGCGACGTTGAGTCGCCCGAGTGCGCCGATGCGAACCGCTTCGGCGCCCGGCGCACTGTTCACCGAGTTCGGATCGATGATGTCCGGCGTCGGCACATCGAGAATCCGATCGGTGTTGCACGCGCCGATGATCAATCCGGCCGCGCACGCGACGGCGGGGAGCACACGCCGTCGCGGCCGCCGGTGGAACCGCAGATATGATGTCATGATTGCGATGATCCTCAGTAGCCGAGGTTGATGCGGAAGATGAAGTACGACGGCACCGGAACGGTCAGGAAGTCGGCCGGAATGTCGGTCTGACCCGACGAGCTCTCCGGATCGATGCCCGTGTACTTGGTGTTGATGTAGAGATTGCGGGCCGAGAGCGTCGCGCTGAGCTTGCGGCTTCTGAAGAAGCGCTGGGCCCACCGATCCGGCGCGTTGTACGTCAGCGACAGCTCACGCAAGCGCCAGAAGTCCGCCTTCTCGAAGTAGCCGGCGAGCGTGCGGGACGTGCCCGCGACCTCTGCCGCCGCGGAGCAGCGCGCCTGATCGAACAGCGGTGCGCTCACATCGTTTCGCGAGCGCGCGTTGACCGCGTCCGTGCACTTGAACCGCTCGGTGTTGTTGTAGAGCTTGTGCCCGCCCTTGTAGTCGACCAGCGCCTGCACGCGCAGCACGCGCTTGAACAGGTCGATGCCCGTCGACAGCGTGGCTTCGTTCGGCGGAATGGAGTAGCCGAGGAACGCCGCTGAATCCTGAACCGTGACCTCGCTCGGCGCGATGCGGCCATCGCCGTTCGCGTCCGAATACGTGTACGGGCGCTGCCAGTAGCCGTTGAGCGGATAGCCCGCGCGCTGCTGCACCGTCGCGCCGATGATCGGCGGTACGCTGCCGAGCGTGACGAGCTTGTTGGAGTTGTGCGAGCCCGACAGCGTCACATCCAAACCAAAGCTCGGACGCTGAATGAGCTGCGCGCTCATCAACGCTTCGAAGCCCTTGTTGGTGACCTTGCCGAGATTGTAGAACTGGCTCACCGCGCCGTTGCCGGCCGAAGGCGCCAGAATCTGCTGAATCAGCGCGTCCTTCGAATTCTTGTTGTAGTACGTGAACTCGAAGTTGAGGCGGCTGTTCAGCGTGTTCAGGTCGAAGCCGGCTTCGACTTCGGTCGTCGTCTCGGGCTTGAGGTTGAAGTTGCCGGGCTGCTGAATGATCTCGCCGACGTTGTCGGTGCCGCTCAGCCGCGCGATGTTCGTCTGGAAGAACTGCAGCGCGTCCGTATTGCCCGGGCGAACGCCGGAGAGGCCGTAGGCCGAACGGAGCCGAAACAGGTTCAGCCAGTTCGGCTTCGGGAAGAACGTCTCGTCGGACAGAATCCACGACGCGGACACCTTCGGGTAGTACGCCGCCTTGAAGTTCACGCCAAACGCCGAGTTCTTGTCGGCGCGGATGCCGGCGGTAATGAAGAGCCGGTCGCGGAAGCCGAGTGCTTCTTCGGCGAAGGCGCCGAGCGTACGAACGTCGGTCGTGACTTCGGCCGAGTTCTTGTTGGCGGTCTGCGTCACGGTCGTTCCGCCCGGAGGCAGCACGGTGCCGCTGGCGCCGTTGCGGTTGAAATTGTTCTCGAAGTACTGCGCGCCGACGGTGCTGCGCGAGGTGAGCCACGTGCGCGGCGAGAAGGTCGCCGTCGCGCTGCCGTCGAGGGTGTACTGAAAGATGTTCGTGCGGTTGTCGGTCTTGAATCCCTGACGGTTCGTGCCCACCGGCGAGCAGGTGGAGAAGCGGCAGAGGTCGGTCTCGGTGCGATTGGTGAAATCGATGCCGAGGTTGCTGCGGCCGGAGAGCCAGTTCAGCGGACGCCAGTTGCCGTTCAGCGATCCGATGAAGCGGTTGATGTCCTGCGTGACCTCTTCCTCGAACGCATCGGCCGGCGTGAAGCCGCTGTAGCCGAAGAGCGTATCGCCGGTCACCGAGAGCGACTTCTGCTTGTAGCCGGGGCCGAGCAGGGCGCGCGCGAAGATGCTCGCGGCGTTGTTGTCGAGCTGCGGAAAGCGCTCGGCGCTCTTGATGTAGTTGGTCGACATCGAGAAATCGATCGACTGCGACGGTTGGAAGCTCAGGTTCACGCGGCCCGAGCCCTTGTTGAGCGCGTTCGGCCGATCCTGATAGTCCTGCATCGGCCTGCCGATGTTCGAGAGGTACGTGCGCTCGAAGTCGGGCAGCTTGTAGATGCCGACCTCGTTCTCGAGCTCGCCCGACGTGAAGTAGCGCATCGTCTCGCTGCCGCCCTGCAGCTGCAGGCCGAACAGCTTGCGATTGCCGTTGCCGAGGAACGTCGTCGCCGGATCATTGATCGGCGAATAGTTGGTGACGCTGTCCTGGATGCACGCGCCACTGGCGACCTGCGCGATGAAGCAGCCGCGTGACGACGTCGTGCCGCCGGGCGCGTGGCCCCAGCTGGCGTAGTTCGTCGGGATCGAGCTGCGTAGCGTGACCAGTCCGCCTTCCCCAATCACCGTCCACTTCGCGTTGCCGGCCTGGCCGCGCTTGGTGGTGATGATGATGACGCCGTTGGCGGCGTCGGTGCCGTAGAGAGTCGCGGCCGAAGGGCCCTTGAGCACCTCGATGTTCTCGATCTCGTCGGGCGTCAGGTCGTTCACGCGCGACGGCGTCGTGCCGCCGACGCCGATCGACGCCGAGCTCGAGCTCGACTCGATGCGGATGCCATCGACGATGTAAATCGGGTCGTTGAGGAGCGAGAGCGAGTTCGTGCCGCGGATGCGGATGCGCGTACCGGCTCCAGTGACACCGGAGGACATCACCTGCACGCCAGGCGCGCGCGCCTGGAGCAGATCCGAGATGCTCGTGACGGGCGACGATTCCATGACCGTCGTGGCGCTGATCTGCGCGACCGTATTGCCGACCTCGAGTCGGCGCTGCTCACCGGTGGCGGTGGCGATGACCGGATTCAGCTCGATCGGCGCGGCGGTGAGCGCGAAGTCGACCGTATTCACCGAGCCCGGGTTGATCGACACGCCCTTTTTTTGTTCGGCGTAACCGATGCGGTTTGCGCGAACCTGGACGACGCCGGACGCCGAGCCACGAATCGCGTACGTCCCTTCAGCGTTGCTTTGTGCGCCGAGCGTCGTGCCGACGATCTGCACCTGCACGGCGGCGAGAGGGGCTCCGGTCTGCGCATCCGTGATCTTGCCGGAGATCGTTGTTTGCTGCGCGCCGAGGCGCGATGCGCCGGCGGCCAGCGTGACGAGCGTCGTGAGACAGGCAACCATTTTGCCGGTCCATCGAGACGAACTGATTGATCGCATGTGCGGCGTTCCTCTTCTTGGAGAAAGCGGCGCGCCGGGATTGGAGAAACTGTCGCGGCGGCCGAACGTCGGAGACCTGCAGCTCGGTGGTGGGTCCTCCTCGTCGGCGCGCGCGTGCGTGCCGACAGCGTGAAGGTTGAGCGCTGCGAGTGGTCGCGATCGTGTGCGGGTCGCGGCCCTATCGGGACGTCGGGCCTTCAACGTCGCCCGCTCCGTCAGAACGCCGCCAAGGGTATGTGATGACCTGTGCGCCGCAGGGATTAGGCGCTGCCCGCTGGGACGAGTCGCGCAACGCGATTGTCCGCTTTTGACCACGCGTCGATGGCCGGCTGACGACGTCGGTGGATAGCGAGGGACGGGATGCGCGCGCGTGGGATACGGCGCATCGGGAGGGCGTCGGGCGTCGGCGCTACGCTGACGAGATACTGAGTTATCTGCCCGCTAGCGCCGGCGCGTACTCGTTAGGCGCCGCTGGGCCAGTGGGAGCGGGAACGCCAGAGCACCGGGTCCGATGCCGCGCTGTCGGCGAGACGGAGTCCGCGGTGCGATGCCTGTGGGGGAGCGGCGCGGTGGAACGCCGGTCGCGGTCG
>JALZAE010000672.1 GCA_030948535.1 Gemmatimonadota bacterium
GCTGCCGTTCGACAGGAGTTGGATCGCGGGCGTCGCGCCGTGCGCAGACGAGAATCGGCGAGTGTGCGACGAGTCCGCCGCGGGAGCATCGTCTGCGGGGGAACGTGCGCTTTGCGGCGCGAGAGTCAGGGTTGTCGTGACGACACCGGGCGATCTCCGTGCGAGCCAGGCGGGGAGAGCCAGCCACCGGTGTTTCCGGTGGTACGGAGTCCGGCCACTAGGTGCGAAGGAGAGTAGCGCATATTCCACACCAGTCGCAGTCTGCCGCGCGCGCAAGTTGCAACGACAGCGTCACGCGCTGAATGGCGCGCTCGTACTCGCGGAGAATGTCGATCCACTTGGCGGCTGAGCCGCCCGCGTATTGCGACGACAGCATCGTGGCGAGCGCGGCGCGACAAGGAGGCACCAAGGGCGCGGCGAGATCCTCTCCACTCCGCACGGCTGCCTCCGGCTGTGCGGAAACGACGTTCGCGACAAACGCCCTATGCTACCAAGGGCAGCCGTTTTCAATACCGGGCCGCCTATCGAAACGTCTCGAGACATCCTCCCGCGCCGTGTTGGTATCCGACGGTGAAGTTCGCAAGACGTTGCTCGCGCGTGCCGTGACCGAGGTAGCGTGCTCGCAGCGCGTTCTGCGCGTCCATCCGCCGGCTGCCGGTGGGCTGCGGCGTAGGATCACCTGCCGCGGCGAGTCCGAAGAAGACCTCGTCGAGATCGCCCGCTTCTAGGCTGCCATCCTTCTCGCTCTGGTTTGTGAACGCGCCCGCCAGGCAGTCCGCAGTCGCCTCGTTTTCATAGGGAATGTTCGAGTCTTCACCGAGCTGTATCTGCACCGCGTGCCCCATTTCGTGCGCGATGATCCCCACGGCGGCCATGTCTCCATCGGTGCCGAGCTGCGCTGCCGCCGCTTTCGCCTGGCGCGCGACGAAGACGTCGTCGTAGTAGATCGTGTTGTCGCTAGGACAGTACATGGCGTTGTTCGCCTGCAAGACCCCGCACTCCGCCAGTGCCTCGCCGCGATAGCGCGCGATGGCAGGCCGCGCGAACCGCACCCCTCGCCGCTTGAAGTTGTCGCTCCACATGCCGACAAGCGCGGTGTACGCCATCGCGACTTTCTCGTTCGATGCCGTCACCTCGGCTTCGGTGATGCTGATAGGCGTCGGGGCAGGAGCGGGTGCCGCTGCGGTCGATGCGGCGAACAAGACTGCGAGCCCGCTCAGGCGGGCCCACCGTGCGATTGCTGAATGCAATGTGTACCTCCGTCACAGTACTACCGGCCCGGCGCGGGTTTTGTTCCAGACCACGGACAGAAAGACCGCCGGACGGTCGAGGCGCGAGGAAGGGTATTATTGTCGCATTGCAGGAGGAGGGGTTCTGTCGACCACGCTCGCCATCGTGATATTTCTCGGTTGCCTCGCGCTCAGCGTCGGCGGAAGCTTCGTGCTCGCTTCCGGCGTGGACCGCATCGGCGCCCGACTCGGGCTGGCGGCAGGTCTGTTCGGCGTCGTCACTGCGTTCGCGGCGAACGCGCCCGAGCTGTCTGCTGCCGTCACGGCGCTCGTCGCCGGCCACCCCGACGTCGGCCTTGGCGTCGTGTTCGGATCGAACGTGTTCAATCTGGCCGCACTGCTCGGACTGAGCGCTGTTGCCGCGGGCGGTGTGTGGATTGGCCACCGGCGATTGCTACTGGACGGCGCGGTCGCGACGCTGGTGCTCGCGCTGACGGCGGCGCTCCTCTTCGGCTATCTCCGTCCATGGCTCGCCACGGTTCTGGCGGCGGCCGTCTTCGGGCCGTACGTCGCGTTGCTGGGTCTTCGACCGGCCACTATCCGCCGGCTCGTTCCACCGGGACGCGTATTGGAGTTTCTGAACGCCACGGTGGTCCCCGCGCACAGCGAACGCCCCATTGAGGAGTTGATTGTCCCCGGCAGGGGCACCCGGCTACGCTGGGTTGCGCCGGCGCTGGCCACCATCGTTCTGGCGAGCGTCGGTATGGTGCATTCGGCGATCGCCGTGGCGAGTCACTGGGGAATACGTAGCAACGTCATCAGTATGGTCGTGCTGGCGGGTCTCACGGGAATTCCAAACGTGATCGCCGCCGTTCGCCTCGCGTTGCATCAGCGCGGTGCAGCGGTGGTGAGCGAGGCGCTCAACAGCAACACCCTGAATCTGTTCGCCGGTGTGTGTCTTCCAGCGCTGTTGCTGGGAACGCCAGTGCCGGAGCGACTCACCTTTGTCGCGGTGTGGTGGCTGCTCGGCATGACCGTGGTCGCGCTGGCGCTCACTGGCTCTCGCCAGCATCTCAGCCGGGGGGGCGGCGCGTGCCTCATCGGCCTGTACGTGGTGTTTGTAGGCGTCGTGTTGCTCTGGTGACCGCCTGATCGCCCGACTCGGCGCGCGTTGCTTTACGACTCCGCTTCGAGCGCGTCGCGCACTGTCGTCAGGCGGCGTTCAACCCGCGCTCGGTCGTGCGGCGACTCGATGGTTCGCGCGGCGACCTCGGCGATCCGGCGCACGTGTTCTCGGAGCACTTCGCGCCGATCGTCCCTGACAGTCAGCGCACCAATGGTGTGCACCGCCCCGAGCATGCGTAACATGATCGCCGCATTGCCCTGCGCGCTCGATCGAATTTGATCGAAGGATTCGTCCACCACGCTCGAGAAGGTCGGCCCAATCGCGATCACTCGCAGTTCCCCGTTCTCGTGGCGGCGCGGCGAGGGGATCGGCCGAGACGCAAGGCGCGCCAGAATCGTGGTCAGATAGTCCACGCACATGACCGCTGTCGTTGTGTCGTTGATTCCTGGTGAGAGCGCGCGCAACGCCATATCTACGATCTGCCTGATTCCGAAACCGACATCCTGGTCGACCGTGCGGTGATGATGAATCTCATATGCCTCGCGCAGCGCGGTCATGACCGCCGGCGCCGGTGGCTGTTCCATGGCGAGCGAGGCGAGCGTCGTGCCGCGCACGACAAACTCGCCGATCCCGCGTTCCATCCGCACCAGCGTCCGGTGGTTCCGCGCCACGCCGAGCAGCGCTGCGTTATCCACGCTTTGGATGTAACCACTTCGCTTGGCCGGAACGGCTTGCCACCTCTGCTCGGGGAGCGGAGATGGCGTCTGTCCCTCGTCGTAATCCGCGAGCGCGTGCCCCAGATGTTCTGGGAACAGCCGGTCAACGGCGGCGATGGTCTCGTCGGCCACGGAGGCAATGATGGTCGACGCCTGAATCGACGAGGCGATGTGATGAATGAAGAAAATGAGAACGCTGATGCCGCCGATGGCGAGGGCGACGCCGAACAATATCGCGAGGCTCGGAATGAATCTGCCCTCGTCGGCGTTCCGAATGGTGCGCAGCACGATCAGGCAGTAGACGTAGATACCGGCGAAGATTCCCAGCACGACCTGGGTCACGCGATCGCGCATGAAGTTCCGCAGAATGCGCGAGGTGTATTGGCTGGACGCCAACGCCAACACGACCAGGGTCATGGAAAACGTGACGCCCACCACGGTCATCATCGAGCCCGCGATGGTAGACAACATGCCGCGCGCGCCCTCCGCGCCGGCGCCAAACAGCCGCGGCCAGCGAGCCATCCATGGCTTGGGACCGGCGGAATCGGTCGCGATCAAGGCGACGGCGAGGACAATACTGATCGCGACAATCAGCGAGGGCACGAACCAAAAGCTCTCCCGCAGACCGTTCCAGAACCGCTTGGTGCGCATGGTCACCCTGGTTCGTATCCAGCTAGTCGCAGCCAGCCCTGCCGAAGCGCATTGCTGATGACGGAGATGTAACTGAGGCTCATCGCCGACACGGCGACCATCGCGCTGAGGAGGATGCCGAACGACGGTAGAGCACGCCGGCGGCGAGCGAGATGCCGAGCAAGTTACATACGAACGCAAAGAACAGGCCCTGCTCAATGTTTCCGCATGCAGACTGGCTCGCCGCGGACGGCGTTCGCCGCTAGGCCAGCTTCTCCATGGTGACGACGACCTCGTGACGAGCGCCGTCGTCGGCGAGCACCACCACACCATTTGTCGCCCTACGTCCATCGACGTCGACACGCGTCACGCCGTGGCTCACACCATCCGGATTGCGCACCGCAATGGCGTAGCTGCTCAACCCGTATCGATACTCGATCGCGAATTCCTTCCACGACGTGGGCACGCACGGCTCGATCGACAACCGGTCCCCGCGCTTGGTGAAGCCCAGAATACCCTTGAGCGCCACGCGATACATCCAGCTCGCCGATCCGGTATGCCACGTCCAGCCGCCGCGGCCGATGTGTCCGGCAGCAGTGTAGACATCGGCGCACACTGCGTACGGCTCGACCCTGTACGTGACGACGTCGCCGGCCGTGCGCGCGTACGCGAGCGGATTGAACATCGACATGAGGTGGCCCGCGCGGTCGCCGTCGCCGAGGTGCGCCGCGACGGACACGGTCCACAGCGCGGCGTGTGTGTACTGCGCGCCGTTCTTGCGCTCGCCCGGCACGCATCCCTTGATGTATCCCGGATCATGCGCCGTGTGGTCGAACGGCAGCGCGAGCAGCATGATGAGTCGCGCGTCCTCTCGCACCAGTCGCTCGCCGGCCGATTGCATCGCGGTGCGCGCTCGGACAGGATCGGCGGCGCCCGACAGCACGGCCCAGCTGTGCGCGATCGCGTCGATCTGACACTCGTCGCTCTCGGCGGAGCCCAGCGCATGCCATCGTCGAAGTACGCTCGGCGATACCACGCGCCGTCCCACGCCGTGCGCTCGATCGCCGCGGCGTAGTCGTCGGCGCGCTGGCAGCACCGCACGGCCACGTCCGTGTCGCGGCGCAGCTCCGCGTGCTCGGCGAATCGGCGCAGCGTCGCGATGAGGAACCAGGCGCGTCCGGCGAGATCAACTACAACGCTGGCAGAACGCACGCGTGGGATTGCAGTACATGGCGTACAGCAAATTCAACGGATCATCGACCGCATACGACGTCGTTGGCGGCCGCAAGGCGTCGGACAACAATTCGCTGTACGTCTACCTGTTTCTGGCGTTTTGACACGGCACTCTCATCTCC
>JALZAE010000032.1 GCA_030948535.1 Gemmatimonadota bacterium
CGCCATCCTTGAGCGAGGTGAAGACGATCGTCTTGCCATCGGGCGATAGCGTGCCCTCGGCGGTGTAGACGCCGTTGCTCGTCAGACGCCGCAAGTCCGAGCCATCCGGGTTTGCCGTGTAGATGTCGAACGGATCCAATCCCCACACGTAGCCCTTCGACGGATCTGGCTTGGCCGGACACGCCATCCCGGCCGCGTGCGTGGAGGCGAAGAAGATCTTCGAGTCGCCGGCGTAGAAGTAGCCGCAGGTCGTCTTGCCACCGTTGGGCGACACGCGGCGCAGGTTCGAGCCATCGATGCCCATCGTGTATTGCAGATCGCACGTGCGTCCGTCGCGCGTGGACTGGAAGATCAGTCGCGTGCCGTCTGCACTGAAGTACGCCTCCGCGTTCTCGCCGCCGCTGGTCAACTGGCGAATGTTCGCGAGATGCTTCATCTCGCCAGGCTCCGCGGGCATCATGATCACCGGCGCGGGCGACGTGCTTTCGACCGCGACGCTACGCGCGCAGGACGTACCGGATGCGACCGCGGCCACGAAGATCGTGGCCGCGGAAGAGAATCGTGTCTGGGTCATGCCCAGGAATTTACGGCTTCGTGTAGGCCGAGGCGAGTGAGAGCAGGTCCTTCTGGGTGTGGCCCTTGTTAAGTAGCTCGAGGGCCTTCTTGAGCTGCGTGTCGTCGGAGATCTGACGGCGGAACGCCGTCGAATCGCCGAACGCCAACTGGGTCACCATGCTCGTGAACATGCGGTCCACCGTCGGCGCGGCCTTATCGAACGCGGGGCGGTCGGTAGTGATCTTCGCCGTCTCGAAGCGCTTGAAGATCTCGTTGCGCCATTCAGGCTTCATGCCGAAGTCCTTCGCGACGCCGCCCTTCACCTCGAGCGCGTAGTTGTACATCACCGAGCGAATGAGCGCGTACTTGGGCGCGATTACCGTCTTGAAAAATTCCTGCTCCGGCGTCGTGATCGTATCGGCCGGCACGACGACGTCCGGCGTGATGCCACCGCCGCCGTAGACCGTGCGACCGGCATCGGACTTGAAGATCGGCTTGGATTTCTTCGACGACTCCTTCTCCATCGAGTCGGGCTTGATCGTGTCGACCAGCTGCATCGTGCCGGGCTTGCGTTCGCGCTGAATGGAGCGGCCGCTTGGCGTGTACCACTTCGCGGTCGTCAGCTTGAGGGCGTAGCCACCGTCGAGGTTATAGACCGACTGCACGAGTCCCTTGCCGAACGACGTCGTGCCGACGATGAGCGCACGGTCGTGATCCTGCAGCGCGCCGGCCGCGATCTCCGCGGCGGAAGCGGAGCGATCGTTGACGAGCACGACGAGCGGGAGATCGGTGATGTGCCGGCCGCCGCGCGCGTTGAATGTCTGGTTCATGTCGCCGCGTCCGCGAACGCTTGCCAGCGGCTGGCCTTCCTTGAGGAACATGTCTGGTACCGCGAGGCCCTGCTCGAGGATGCCGCCGGGATTGTCGCGGAGATCGATGATGAGCGACTTCGCGCCTTCCTTGGCCAGACGGTTCACATTCTCCTGCAGCTCACCAACCGCGTCTTCGCTGAACTGCTTGAGCGGGACGTAGGCGGTCTTGTTCTCGAGCATGACGGCGAAGGGCACGGCGGGAATGTGGATCTCCGCGCGCGTGAACTTGCGCTCGATCGGCTGCGGGACACCGGGGCGCTGGAACTTCACATCCACCTGCGTGCCGATCTTGCCGATGAGCGTCTCGGAGACCTTGGTGGAGGTCCAATCCTTATTGCCCTTGATCGTCATCGTGTCGATCCCGATGATGCGATCGCCCTCGAAGATGTGGGCGGCCTGGGCGGGCGTGTTGGGATAGACGGTAACGATGACAATGTCACCGCTCGGCTGCTGCTGCTCGATGAGCATGCCGAGTCCGCCGTAGCGACCCGATGACTGGCGCGTGAAGCTCGCGTTCTCCTTCGGTGTGTAGAACTCGGAGTACGGATCGTTGAGCTGCTGCACGAGTCCGCGCGCCGCCTTCTCATACAGCACGCCGGCGTTCAGCGTGTCGACGAAACGGTCGTTGACCAGTGAGAGCACCTGGTCGAACAGCCGGGCGCCATCTCGCGAAGAACGCTCCTGTGCGACCCATCCACCAATGACGATGGGCAGTGCCAGGCTACCGGCGAGGACAAACTTGCGAAGGCGGGTCATAGCGGACACCAAAAAGAAGGAAGACGAACAGCTTCTAGCTAATAACGATTCACCACCCGAGAGGTTCCTCCGTCGGGCCCCTCCCGGGCCGCGTTTGTTGTCAGGAAGTTCCACCCGACGTGCCGCCGGCGCCGGCGTCGCCGCCCGCATCGCCACCGCCACCGCCAAGCATGCTCTTCCACGACACTTCGGTCCCGAGGCGGAATCCCTTCTTCGTGAGCTTTACGCCCTCGGGCGACACGGCAACGGTGTACGGTTGGCCATCTATGACAATTTCGCGCTTCAGCGTCTTCTCGAGCTTCGCTGTCATGAGCGTCTCCGGATAGATAAGTGATGAATATTGCAAGCTTCGGGCTTCAAGGCACGCGAACGGCGACAATAATGTCTAGCGTTAACACGTCCCGAACTAACTTAACCCCCTCTGGTGCGGGCTGTCTCACGTTTGACGTGCCGCCAGAACATAGTCGACATACCATTCTCTGCGCTGTTGGCGAATCATCACGTCGCGGATCATGCCCGCAGCAAGCAGCATTTCATGCGCCGGTTGTAGGACGCGCTGCAGGTGCGAGGGGTATCGCTGCGCGAGCGGCATCTGTTCAGCCAGCGTCTCCAGCGAGACCCGCCACGTAAGGGTTCCATCCTCTCGCGCAACCTCGAGCAGCCGATACAGGCGTCGCGCTACCGGCGAGGACAGTCCCAAGTACTGCACCGACGAGAGCATTACGGTGCGACCCGCCGCGATGTTGGATCGCAACACCGGCGAAAGGGTCACGCGCGCTTCGCCCGGCTCCGAGGCGGGGAAGCTGGGAAACAACGTCAGCTGGTCTCGCTCGGCGCTGCGTCTGCGCTCGATGGAGACCGTCGTGAGCAGCGTGAAGTTCGCGTCGACGCACTCGTTGGTCGCGGCGCTGAAGTACGCGCTCTGTGATTCGAGCATCGTGCGCTCCAGGCGGGTGAGCGCCGAGCGCAGCTGCTCGTAGGTCCGTCCATCGACGCGCCGGCCCATGGAGCGCAAGAAGGCGTGCAGCGTGAACGAGATGACGCCGTCCGACGGAGCGGCGGCCTCGTGATAGCGATGCCAGAGCTCGACGTAGACGTCCTGATCGAAGGTTCCGGGAAGGCGGTCACCGGGACTCGGCAGGACGCGCCATCGGCCTCCTTGCTCCGGCGAGAAGCTGACAGCGGCATCCTCTGCCGAGTCGCTCAGGCGGAACAGCGGAAGCGCCTCCAACGAACGGTCGAGCAGGATGGTTCGTGTGCCCGCCCGGCGGCGCGAAGCGAGGGACATTGCCCTGAACTTGGCTTGAGGGGCGGCCGGCCGCAACAACTCCTTAGCTCGATCCGTCGGGTCGCGCACGGCTCGGCGGGCGGCGCCGCGGGCGCTCGCTGGCCCGCGCTAACGCTCGCGAGCCCGCGCTGGCGCTCGGCATCTAAGTCAAAGTTCGCAACGATGCTGCGAATCGGCCGGATAGGGCGAATCTCTTCGATGACGAGATCGTTGGATCCTGTTTTTGTTTTGTATAACAACAAGAACAACAGGCACGGATCGATAAGCTTCACCCCGCGACGATCCATCTGTCCGATTCGCCCGATCAGCAGCATCGTCGCGAACTCTCGATTTAGATGCCGAGCGCAAGCGCGCGCTGCGCGCATGGGCCGCCGAGCGTGAACTTTACAATTGTCCGACACTTTCCCGCCGATCCCGGCCTCGACACTCGCTCGACCATGCCGCGGCAGACGGGATGTCGATGGACGATCCGGCCGTGAAGGAATTGATGGCGGCGGCGCTGACAACCGCGAAGGCGGCGGGGGCTTCGTTCGCCGACGTGCGCATCGGACGACAGCGGCAGAATTTCGTGTTCACGCGCGAGCAGCAGATTCAGAACGTGGTCGACACCGACACGCTCGGCTGCGGCGTGCGCGCGCTCGTCGATGGCACGTGGGGCTTCGCGGCGAGCCGGGTGCTCACCTCCGACGGTGTTGCGGCGGCGGCGCGAGAGGCGGTGGCGATCGCCAAGGCGAGCCGCACGGCTCGCGGCGCGCCGATCGTGCTGGCGCCGTCGGCACCCGTGGGCACGGTGACGTGGCAGAGCGGCCATCAAGTCGACCCGTGGACGATCTCCGTCGAGGAAAAGGCATCGCTGCTACTCAAGGCGAACGCCGAGGCGATGAAGGCGAAGGGCGTGCAGTTCGTGTTCAGCGGACTCTTCTTCGTGAAGGAAGAGCGCAACTACGCCAACAGCGACGGCTCCGTGATCACGCAGACGTTGGTGCGCAGCTTCCCGACGGTGCAGATCACCGCGATCTCGGCCGACCGCACGGACTTTCAGAACCGCGGCAACGTCGTCCAGCCGAAAGGACTCGGCTGGGAGTACGTGCTGCAGAGCGATCTGCCGGGCAACGCGCGCAAATGGGGGGAGGAGGCGGCGCAGAAGCTGACGGCGAAGCCGGTCGAGGTCGGACGCTACGACCTGGTGCTGCATCCCTCACACCTGTGGCTCACCATCCACGAATCGATCGGCCATCCGACGGAGCTCGATCGCGCGCTCGGGTATGAAGCGAACTACGCCGGGACGAGCTTCATGGCGCCGCCCGATACGAAGCTCGGCACGTTCCGCTACGGCCCGGAGTTCATGAACATCCAGGGCGACCGCTCGCAGGTCGGCGGACTGTCGACGGTCGGCTACGATGATGAGGGAGTGAAGCCCGACAGCTTCCTCATCATCAAGAACGGCATCTTCAACGACTATCAGACCACACGCGAGCAAGCGACGTGGCTCAAGTGGTGGTACGACAAGCAGGGATTGCCCACGCGATCGCACGGCTGCTCATACGCACAGGGATGGAACCAGGTGCAGTTCCAGCGCATGCCGAACGTGTCGCTGATGCCGGGCACGAAGGAGCAGGGATGGGATGAGCTCGTGGCCGCCACGGACAACGGTATCGGCATCGTCGGCGACGGGTCGTTCTCGATCGATCAGCAGAGCTACAACGCGCAGTTCGGCGGGCAGCTCTTCTATGAGATCAAGGGTGGGAAAATCACCGGCATGCTCAAGGACGTCGCCTATCAGATGCGCACGCCCGATTTCTGGAACTCGATGAACATGATCGGCGGACAGAAGAGCTACGAGCTCGGCGGAAGCTTCTTCGATGGAAAGGGTCAGCCGCCGCAGGTGAACGCGGTGAGCCATGGCGCCGTGCCGGCGCGTTTCCGCCAGATCAACTTGATCAACACCGGGAGGAAGGCGTGAGCGGCGCATCCAAGCGGCTGCTCGCTGCGGACGACGCGACGCTGTCGCGCGAGGCGATGCAGGCCATCATCGAGAAGGCGGTCAAGCTGTCGAAAGCCGACGGCGTGCAGGTCTTCGT
>JALZAE010000044.1 GCA_030948535.1 Gemmatimonadota bacterium
ACGACGGCGTGTCGCTGACGTTCGAGGTCAAGGTGCCGGGCGCCGCCGTCGCGCTGACCAATGAGGTCGAGGTTGCGCCGGTGGATATGAACTTCTCGTACAACGAAGCGTTCGGCGAGCACTCGGCGCCGGCGTACGAGACGCTGCTGCTCGATGTGATGATTGGCGAGGCAACGCTGTTCACCCGCAGCGACGAGGTCGAGGCCGCGTGGCGCGTCGTGGATCCGCTGATCAAGTACTGGGAAGAACAGTCGCCGCGGCAGCTGCCAACCTACCCGGTAGGCTCCTGGGGGCCGAAAGAGGCCGATCACCTGTTGGCGGAGAATGGCTTCGCGTGGCGGAAGCCGTGACGACGGGTGTGGGGTCTCTGGTGTAGGGTGTGGTTAAGGCGAGATCTCTGCGCCAACCACACCCCACACCCGACACCCTACACCCTACACCCTACAACCGCCGCTCAAAGTCGATGAATCCCTTCCGCTCGTTCACGCCGATCAGCTTCACGGTCGTGCGATCGCCGACGTCGAGGCCGCGGAAGTTCTTCACCACGCGTCCCTCGACCGGCGGAGCGATCAGGCGCACGTAGGTGCCCTTGTCGCTCGCGCCCGTGACGATGGCGTCGAAGCTCTTGCCGATCTGGTCGTCGAGCATCGCCGCGGCGGCCTTCTTCCGCATCAGTCGCTCGACTTTCCGTGCGTCGTTCTCCTTGAGCGTGCAGCGGCCCGCGATCTCGGCCAGATCGGTATCGGAGTAGGGCGCGGCCACGCCCGACATCGTCGCCTTCACCAGACGCTGCGTGACGAGATCGGCGAAGCGGCGATTCGGCGCGGTGGAGTGGGTGTAGTCCTGCACGGCGAGCCCGAAATGACCGACGCCGTGCTCGCCCGGCTTCTCGAGCGCGTACTCACCCGGCCCCATCAGCTTCACGACGGAAAGTGAAAGATCGGGAAAGTGATCGGGGTCGGTCGCGCGCCGGCGGTCGAGAAAGTCGTTCAATGCGCGCGCGTCCGCGACTTCGGGCAGCGTGTCGCCCAACGCGACGGCGAGCGCGACGATGCGGTTCCACCGCTCCGGCGTCTTCACCACGCGGCGAATCGACGACACGCCGCGCGCCTCGAGAAAGCCCGCCATGGCGCCATTCGCGCCGATCATGAAATCCTCGATGAGCTCGCGCGCCTTACTCTTCAGCGTGAGCGCGAGCTCGACGACTTTGCCGCCGGCCATTACCGGTGTCGCCTCGATCGTCTCCAGATCGAGCGCGCCCGCCTCGTGCCGGTGTTTTCGCATCGCCTGCGCGGCATCGTTCTGCATCCGCAGCTGCTCCTGGAGCTCGGTGCTGGCCGCGACTTTCGCGGGGGCGGGTCCCTTTGCCTCCAGCCACGCGCCTGCCGAGTTGTACGCCAGCTGACCGCGATTGTGGACGAGCGCGCGATAGACTTCGTGCGCGCTCGTCGTACCATCGGGCGCGACCACAAAGGAGATCACGACCGCGGCCCGGTCGACGCCCTCGCGCAGCGACGTCAGGTCCGTCGACAGCCGCTCGGGAAGCATGGCGAAGGTGGCGACGCCGGTGTAGACGGAGGTCGTGTTCGCCGACGCGTGCTCGTCGATCGGACTGTCCTTCGGCACCGTCGCATCGACATCGGCGACGGCGATCAGGATGCGCGTTGCTCCATCGGCAACGCGTTCCGCGTACTCGAGCTGATCCAGATCCTTGGTGTCGTCGTTGTCGATGGACGACCAGAGCAGCTGCCGAAGATCGCGCACGCCGTCGGCCGCGGGCGGGGTGTCGGCCGATGCACGCGCTTGCGCCATCGCGCTCTCGGAAAAGTCCGGCTGAAAGCCGTTGTCGAGCATCGCCTGATGCGCTTCGCGGCGAAGCAGCGATGCCTCGTCCTGATCGATTCGTGGATGGCTCATACCGTCGTCATCATCAATCGTCTCGAGTGTTGGTGAGTCTGCTGCCAGGAATAAAGCCGGTCGCGCGGTCCGAGGACCAGGGAGCATAGGGCGCCATCGTGAGGGCCGCGAGCGCGAGGAGCACCGTATCGTACTGCGCGCGCAGCGTCGAGAAGTCGCGCCAGGCGCGGTCGCCATCCTCGCGCATCCGCAGTCCATCGGCCGCCAACCGATTGCACGCCGCGTCGAACTCCGCCCTGGTGACGCTGATCGGGTGATCCGGGGTCGGATACGGATTGAACTCGATGCGAAAGTATTCCGCGATGTGCTGCAACGTCACCGAGCCGGCTCGCGCGCAGAGCTCGGCCTGCGGCTCGCGCGGCCGCTCGAGCGCGGCGATCGAGAGGACGCAGGCATCGAGCACGGCACCGGCCGCCGTCACCCACGAGCGCTGCGGCTGCGGGGAGCGGAAGAATGGGAGCGCGGCCAGCGAGGTGTGAGTCTCCTCGAGCTCGACGAACCAGTGCTCCCACTGCTCCCAGATCTGCTTGGTGTCGTCGAGCATGTCGAGTTGCTTCAAGCGCCGGAGAAACTCCGGTCCCGTCGGCGGCGATCCCGCGCGCAGCTCGAGCCGCGTGACCATCGCCTCACGGCGCGAGAAGGCGGCGTACATCGTCGGCAGATAGGAAATAAAGAGCGCGATCAGCACCAGCCCGATCGCCGCTTCGGTGAACGACAGCACCGTCTCTGGGAAATCTTCCACCGGCGAAAAGCCGAGCGTGAGCAGCGATGAGCCGCTGGCGGTGAAGGCCGCGCGCACCGAGGGCATGCCGAGCGCCCAGTACATCGCCGTGTAGCCGAACAGCACGACCGTCAGCCAAACCATCGGCAACATGAGCAACGATGCGGGCGCGTACAACGCCATGACGCGGTCGCGGTCATCGTACTCCTTCAGAAAGCGAATGCGCAGACGAAAGAGTTTGCGGACGTAGAGAAATGTCGCGCGAACGATCGGGTCGGGTGCCGCCCGCGCGAGCACGAAGGTGCGCGTCGCCGAGATGAGGGCGATCGGCACGAGCACGGCGCCAACGATGAAAACGAGAACGCGAAGCGCGATCATAGGCGCGGAAGGTGTCCCGCCCGGCGTCGAGGCGCAACGCGCGAGCGCTCCATGATTGCTTCGGGTCTCTGGCCAGCGATGTCCGGCGGCTACATTTTGCCACGCCAGACAGATCGCCCCAGCAACTCGCTCACGACCCGGAAGCGCATGACCGCAGTCGGTCGCAATGTCACGCGAAAGGACGGCGCCGCGAAGACGAGCGGCGCCGCGCTCTACATCGATGACCTCACCTTCCCCGGTATGCTGCACGGGATGACGGTGCGCAGCACGGTGCCCTGCGGGCGCATTCGCGGGATCGCTCCCACCTTCGATGATGCCGGCTTCACGATCGTGCGGGCGAGCGACATTCCCGGCCGCAACGTCATCGCCCTGATCGAGGACGATCAGCCCTGTCTCGCGGAGCGCGACGTCTCGCACATGGCCGAGCCCATCATGCTCGTCGCCCACGAAAGCCGCGACGCGCTCATCGGTGTGCGCTTCGAGATCGACTACGAGCGGACGGAGCCCGTGTTCGATCCACTGGCGTCGACGAAGGTCCTGAAGTCGCTGAACATCACCAAAGGCGACGTCGATGCCGCCATGGCCGGCGCCGAGCTCGTCGTCGAAGGAGAGTACCGCACGGGACATCAAGAGCACGTCTACATCGAGAACAACGGCGTGATCGCCGTTCCGGAAAATGGCGGCGTCACCATCTACGGGTCGCTCCAGTGTCCGTTCTATGTGCAAAAGGCGATGCGCGTACTGCTGGCGCTGCCGGACGAA
>JALZAE010000065.1 GCA_030948535.1 Gemmatimonadota bacterium
CGAGATCGCCAGTGCCGCACGCGAGATCGAGCATGACCGCCGGCGTGAGCCAGGTGTCGCCGGACGTGGCGGCCTGCTCGAGCTCCGCGAGCAGCTCGTTCTTCCAGTGGCGGTCCATGCCGAACGAGAAGATTCGCGTAAAGCGGTCGTAGCGCGGCGCGATGATGTCGAACATGGGCGTCACGAAGCGCTGCTTGCGCGTGGGATCGGCGAGATAGGCGTCGACATCCATCTCGCCGAGATCGGAGGTGAGCTCTTGTTCGCCCGGCGTCATGTGATCTGAAGTCGCATCAGACCATTCTAGCGCGATGTGACAGTCCGCGCCCCGTGTGTGACGGTAAGCCGCGGCGCGGCGACGATACCAAGATGCACCCCGACGTTGGCGCTCCACGCTCACCCGAATCACATGCGCTTCGCCCGCTATCTGCTGCCGGCATCGCTGATCTCTTCGGCGATCCTCGGCGGAATTTTGTACGGACGCACGATCGGACTCGCCGATGCGGCGGCCGCCACGCAGCAGGCACGCGTCGCGGTGACTGCACTCGAGAACATCGTGGCGCACGTGACGGACGCCGAAGACGGCGTGCGCGGCTACATCCTTACCGGCGACACCCGTCATCTCGGGCCGTACCGCTCGGCGCGGCGCGGCATCGATCGCGATGCGCACGTGCTGCAGGAGCTGACCGCCGAGGGCGTGGTTCGCTTTGCGGCACTGCCGCGACTCGATAGCGCGGTCGCGCGCAAGTTGGCCGAGCTCGAGCAGATCGTCGGCGTTCGCGAGCGCGATGGGTTCGACGCCGCATTACATCTCATGCAGAGCGATGACGTCCGTACGTCGACCAATGCGGTGCGCTGGCTCGTGCGCGGACTCGAGGTTGAGGGACTTCAGGCAGCGGAGCAAGCCGTGGCGGAAGAGCGATCGGCCGTGAGCTCAGCGACGATGCTGGCCGGCGCTGTCGTTGTCTGCAGTCTCCTCCTTGCCCTGCTGTCGCTCCGCGCGGCGCGCGCCAGCCGAACTGGTGCGAGCCCGCCGCCACTCAAGGTTGGAATGGCCGTGGTGGCGTAGGGGCGGGTGTCGGGTGTAGGGTGTAGGGTGTGGGGTGTGGTTAGGGCGAGATTTCTCCCGTAACCACACCCAACACCGCACACCCTACTCGCCACACCCCGCACTCGCCTCCTACCTTTCCTTCGTGACGACCCAGCTGCGCGACCAGATCCCGCCAACCCTCGGCGGTAGCTACACGATCGAGCGTGAGATCGGACGCGGCGGCATGGCGACGGTGTACCTGGCCGAGGATCGCAAGCACAAGCGGCGCGTGGCGCTCAAGGTGCTGATCCCGGAGCTCGCCGCCGCCGTCGGCGCCGAGCGCTTCCTGCGCGAGATCGAGCTCGCGGCGCAGCTGACGCATCCGCACATCATGCCGCTCCACGACTCCGGCACGGCGGACGGCTCGCTGTACTACGTCATGCCGTTCATTGAGGGAGAGACGCTGCGGTCGCGCCTCAACCGCGAGCGCACGATCGACCTCAACGATGCCGTTCGAATTGTCGCCGAGGTCGCGGACGCGCTCGACTACGCTCACCGGCGCGGCGTGGTGCACCGCGACATCAAGCCCGAGAACATTCTCCTTTCCGGCTATCCGACGGCGAAGGGCGACACACCCTCGTGGCACGCGATCGTCGCCGACTTCGGCGTCGGCAAAGCGCTTGGCGACAGCGCGGGCACGTCGCTCACGCAGGTCGGGTTCGTGCTCGGCACGCCGGAATACATGAGCCTGGAGCAGGCGGCGGGCGACTCGGATGTCGACGGCCGGAGCGACATTTACTCGTTAGGCGTCGTGCTCTACGAGATGCTCGTCGGGCGCGCGCCCTTCACGGCCAACACCGCCGCGGCCGTGCTGGTGAAGCGCTTCTCCGAAGACGTGCCGTCGATGCGCGACGCGCTTCCGGCGATTTCCATGCGCGTCGATGAAGTCGCCGCGAAGGCGATGGCCAAGGAGCCGCGCGACCGATGGGCCACCGCGGGCGAGATGTCGGCGGCGCTGATGGCCGCGGCATCGGAAGGACGGGACTCGCGCGACCGGATGGCGGCTGTCGACCGATCGCCGTCCATCGCGGTGCTCCCCTTCGCCAACATGAGCACCGATCCGGAGAATGAATTTTTTTCCGACGGCATCACCGAGGAGATTCTCAACGCGCTGGCGCAGCTGCCCTCGCTGCACGTCGCCGCACGCACCTCGGCCTTCGCCTTCAAGGGGAAGAACATCGATCTGCGGACGGTCGGTGAGCAGCTTGGCGTCGCCACCGTGCTCGAGGGGAGCGTTCGACGCGCCGGCACGCGCATCCGCATCACCGCTCAGCTCGTCGACGTCAGCACCGGATTCCACCTCTGGTCCGAGCGCTACGACCGGGAGCTGGCGGACGTGTTCACGGTGCAGGACGAGATTGCCAACGCGATCGTGAAGGCGCTGCAGATCAAGCTGTTCGGCATGGAGTGCAGCTGCCGCGCGCCGTCGAGCACGGACATCCAGACGTACGAGCTGTATCTCAAGGGACGCTTCTTCCTGAATCAGCACGGCACCGGCGCCCTCAAAGCACTCGAGCTGTTCCGCCACGCGACCGCACGCGATCCGAATTACGCCCCGGCGCACATGGGCCTCGCTGACTGCTATTCGGTTCTCGTCGGTGCGTCGATCATGCGTCCGACGGAGGGGTATCCGCGCGCACGCGCCGCGGCGCAGCGCGCGCTCGAGCTCGACGCCACGTTCGGCGAGGCTCGCAGTACCCTCGGCGTCATCGCGCTGCTGCACGACTGGGATCGTGAGACGGCGCGACGCGAGATTCTTCTCGCCATCGAGCTCGATCCCAACGCCGTCTATAGCCAAATGCGCCTCTCGTTCTACCACACGGCGATGGCGCAGTGGCAGTCGGCGATCGACGCCGGCCGCAAGTCCGTGTCGCTCGATCCACTCGCGATCGGCGCTCGCTTCGGACTGGCGCTCGCCTATCTCTACGGACATCGCGACCGCGAGTGCATTGCCGAGTGCATTCGCGTGGCCGAGCTCTTTCCGGACTACGCCGACGCGTATTGGTGCATGTCGATCGCGCTCACGCGGATCGGTGAGCAGTCCGACGCGATCGAGGCGGCGACGCGCGCGGTCGAAGTGTCGAAGCGCAATCCGATGTCGGTGTCCGGGCTGGCGCTCGCCTATGCCTCGGCCGGCCAGGCCGAGGAATCGCGCGCGCTCATCGCCGAGCTGGAGACGCGCGCGGCGGCCGGCGAGTTCGTGCCGCAAGTATTCGTCGGGATCGTGCACCTCACGCTCGGTGACGTCGAGCACGCGATCGATTGCCTCGAGCTCGCCGTGCTGCAGCGCGACGCGTGGGCGATCACGCTGCCGGTCGATCGGACGTGGGATCCTATTCGCTCCCACCCGCGATTCGTCGATCTCATCGCGCGCACCGGCATCGCCGAAGGGCTGACCTAGCGAGCTAGCTCGCTCGCCGCAGCACGAGCGCCGCGTTGATCCCGCCGAAGCCGAACGAGTTCGTCAGAATGTGCTCGACGCTCGCCGTCCGTCCCGTGTTGGCGATGAAGTCGAGATCGCACTGCTCGTCGGGCGTCGAGAGGTTGATCGTCGGCGGCAGCCAGTCGTTCGACAGCGCGAGCGAGCAGATCGCCGTCTCGATCGCGCCCGATGCGCCGAGCGCGTGGCCGTAGTAGCCTTTGGTGCCGCTCACCTGAAGCTTGTACGCGTGCTCGCCGAAGACGCGCTTGATGGCGATCGTCTCGGTCGAATCGTTGAGCGGCGTCGAGCTGCCGTGCGCGTTCACGTATTGAATCTCGTGCGCGGAAATCTTCGCGTCGTCGAGGGCGCGCTGCATCGACCGCGCGGCCTGTGAGCCATCCGGAAGCGGCGCCGTCATGTGGTAGGCATCGTTGCTCATCCCGAAGCCGAGCACTTCGGCGTAGATCGGCGCGCCGCGCGCGACGGCACGCTCGTACTCTTCCAGCACCAGCACCGCGGCGCCTTCGCCCATCACGAAGCCGTCGCGATCCTTGTCGAAGGGACGGGAGGCGCTGCCCGGATCGTCGTTCCGCGTCGACATGGCCCGGATGATGGCGAACGCGCCGAAGCACAGCGGCCAGAGCGGCGCCTCGCTGCCGCCGGCGAGCATCACGTCGGCGTAGCCATCGCGCACCTGCCGGAAGGCGTCGCCAATGGCGATGGTGCCGCTAGCGCAGCTCATCGCATTGGTGGAATTGGGACCCTGCACGCCGAACTCGATGGCGATGTTGCAGCTCGCCGCTCCGCCGAAGACCATCAGCGCCAGTGCGGGATCGACATCTCTCACGCTGCCGCGGTAAAAGTTGCCGCACTGCTCCTCGGCGTATCCGACGCCGCCGAGCGCGGTGCCCATCATGGCGCCGATGCGCTCCCGGTCTTCTTTCGCCAGGTCGATGTGCGCGTCGGCGATCGCCATCCCCGCGGCGGCGACGGAGAATTGGCCGAAGCGATCGAGCCGCTTCGCGCGCTTCTTCTCCATGTGATCCTCCGGCACGAAGTCGGGAACCTCGGCCGCGTTGTGACTGCGGAACGGGGTGGGATCGAAGCGCGTGATGGCGCGCACGGCCGAGCGCTCCTCGCGGAGCCCCGTCCACAATCCCTCCCGCGTGCTCCCAATGGGCGTGAGGCCACCGATTCCCGTAATGACAACCCTTCTCATGCGTGAATACCTGTAGAAGAAAGGGGTTAGGTGTTAGGTGTTAGGGGTTAGGGCACTCACTCTTGGGGTGAACCGTAGGCGCGAGGTTCTTCGTTGCGCCGTTAACACCTAACCCCTCGCACCTAACCCGTAGCACCTAACCCCTCAGCCAGCTGCGCCAACCCGCTCAAAGTTCGCGATGCTATCCCGTGGACGAATATCGGACCGATCACTGTCGTTGCCGCTACTATGCCAATGCCGGGCCAGTGCGGTCCGTCCCACACGTGTACGATGCGGACGCGCGTCGCGCCGTCCTCTGGCGCGAAGCTCCATTCGACATCCATTCCCTTCGTGATACCCCCGACATGGCGAAAACGAATCGCCGGGCGATGCTCGTCGACGGACATCTCCGATAGCCACCACGTCGGCCAGGCCATCGGGCCGAACGGGCGGTTGGCCGACATCTCCACCAGCCCGCCACCATCGGTCGCCCGCTCGCGAAATCGCACGAAGCGGTAGTGCGCCAGATGCGACGGCCACTCCTCGACGCGACGCGCAAGTGCGAAGATCGTCGCAACGGGCGCGCGGACGAGCTGCTCGTCGACCGTGACCATGGGCCGACCCAGCGGCATCGGCCCGAGCGCATAGGGCGCCCGCAGCGTCGGCCCGGTCATGCGATCTCCGTCATTGCGGGCTCGTGTTCACTATACGCCGCCGCACGTCCAGTTGGATTCCACGACACCGTGACCCGAAAGCCGAGGCGGTCGTGCGCCTCGGCCGCGGTGCCGGTCGCTTCACGCACCAGTGCGACGAGCTCGTGCTTGCGAAAGCCGCGCATCACGGAGACGACGCCGTCGTGCCGGCTCACCGGATGGAAGCCCAGCGGAAAGGAAGCGAGCCAGATGCCGGCGGCGGCGATCCAGCTGCGGCGTAGATCGCTGACGACGGCGCGATGACGGGCCACGCGATCCATCTCGCGCAGGAGCCTGACGGCCCGGTCGTGCTCGAAGTGATGGAGCACCTGCGAGCACATGGCGATGTCGACGCTCGCGTCTCTGAGCGGCAGAGCCAACGCGTCGCCGATGATGACCGGCAGCTCGGCCGAGTTCGCCGTCGTGGCCAGTGCGGCGCTCGACTCGACGGCGAGCGTCCGGACGTCGAGGCCATCGCGCCCGGCGACTTCTCTGACCATGCGGGGGATGTCTCCGGAGCCGGTGCCGATGTCGAGGATCGTGATCCGCGCTCCGGCGCGCATCGTCCGCCGCAGCTCGGCGACCGCCGCGCGCCCGCCGCCAAAGAGCGCATTGGCGCGAGCGACGTCCGCCAGCGATCGCTTGACGATCTCCGGGTCCACGCCAGGCTCGTCGAGGAATTCGACGCCGCGCCGGCGGCGAGGCACCAGGAGATGCGCGAGCGACGGCACGCTAGCGCTCCATCTGCGCGTAACCGCCGCGATAGTAGAGTAAGGGACGACCGTCACGCGCTTCGCCGGCGATGACGCTCGCCACGTAGATCGTATGGTCGCCGGCCGCGTGTCTTTCGAGGACTTCGCACTCGGCGAAGGCGAGGACATCGTCGAGGATGACGCAGCCGGTCACGCCGCGCGTGAATCCCACGCCCTCGAAGCGGTCGTCCATGATCTCGGCAAATCTTCGCGATAGCGTCTCCTGCGCGTCGGTCAATATGTTGACGACGCATCGCGTCGCGCTCTGCAGCACGCGGTGCATCTCCGTCGAGTGCTCGACGCAGAGCAGTACGAGCGGCGGCTCGAGACTCAGGGAGCAAAACGCGCTCACCGTCATTCCGTGATCCGTGCCGGCGTCGTCGCACGCCGTGACGACGGTGACGCCCGTCGCGAAGCGGCCGAGCACGCTGCGGAAGGTCGAGGAGTCCATTGTCATCGCGGCACGTCGGGCTCGGGGATCATCGCGGGCTTAATAGCGGCAGCCGGCGGCGATCGTCTCGGCGTGAATATGCCGCCGAGGAGTACACCGAGCACGAACGACGGTCGCAAAATGGTCTCAGCCGGGATGAAGTCGCCGCCGACGCCGACCAGGAGATCGACGAGATCCTTTCGGCGGGACAGCACGCCGATCGCGCGATCGGCGAGCCACGGGGAGGCGATAGTATGCCCGACCAGCCGCTCTACTTTCCATTTCCCCCCAAAGTGCGTGCGGCGGCTCGCGTCATAGCGCTCGAGCGCCGCCATGGCCGCTGCCGCGTTCGACGCCGCGAGCGACTCGATGATCGCCGGCGCGAGCAGCTCGCCGCCACGAAGCGCCGCGAAGATCCCTTCGCCTGTGAACGGATCGAAGAAATCGGCCGCATCGCCGACGAGTGCGGCGCCCGGCATCGCCACTCGGCGCGCGCGCGAAGCGAAGGGACCGGTCGTGCGCACGGCGGTGACACGCGTTGCGCTGGCGAATCGCGGTACGAGATGGGGTCGTGCCGCGATCCACGCATCCATGAACGCGGCCGGATCACCCGCGGCCCCGCGCGCGTGCTTGAAGGGTACGACCAGTCCGACGTTCGTCACGCCGCCGCCGACGTCCGCCAAGCCGATGTAGCCATCGCGGTGGAGATGCATCTCGCCGCAGTCGCCCATTCCGGCGATGCCGGTGAAGTGCGAGACGAAGGCGAACCGGTGTGGGGTGCGGGCCGTGTGCGTCACGCCGAGCTTGCGCGCGACGATGGAGCGGAGACCATCCGCTCCGACGACGATGCGCGCCATTCGATCGCGCGTGATGCCGCCTGACTCAAGCGTGCGCACGCCAATGACCGCGCCGCGCGAATCGCTGATGAGATCCGTGACGCGTGCACCTTCTCCGACGCGGGCGCCCGCCGTACGCGCGCTGTCGAGGATGATCGCGTCGAGCTTCACCCGGCGGAGCGCCAGGCCCCAATCGCGAAATCCACGGAAGCCGTGTTGTGCTAAGAAGTCGCCGCGCATCTCCGCGCCGTTCGGCGATCGCACGATCATCCCGGCGAGGTGCGCCGCTCCAGCCGCCTCGCAGGCATCGAGCACGCCCATCTTGGCGAGGATGCGCGATGCTTCCGGGCTCAAGTACTCGGCGCATGGCTTGTCGCGCGGGAAGTGCGCCCGATCGAGGATCAAGACGTCGGCGCCCGCCTTCGCGAGGGCCCACGCGGTCGATGCGCCGGCGGGACCACCGCCGACCACGATCACATCGGCATCGCTCATGCGCACCCGCGGGCTGTCATCGTCGTCTCGGTCATGGAGTCCACGCGATCACCCAGAGAGCGACCGCGGCGCCGACGACGCCGCAAAGGAAGTTTACCGCGTCGTTATCGAGCCAGGCCACCCCGCCGCGCGCGACGGTGTGGCTGCCGCAGCGGTGCACCCGCTGCTCCGTCGCCGATTCGCATGTCGCACACCACCGACGTGATTGCAGCACTGCCCCGAGTAGCGTGTCGGCGAGCGCGCCAGCGATTCCGCCGATGCACGCGGCGATCGCTACCGGGCGACCCCAACCTGCGACGGCGGTGGCGAACCCAAAGGCGAGCGCGCCGAGCAGCACTGACAAACTGCCCAACGCCGTCACCGCGCCAGACGTTCCGGCGGGCGCCTCGCGCCAGGTCGTGATCAGCCGGGGCGCACCGCGAGCAAGCGTCCCGAGCTCGGTGCCCCACGTGTCGGCGGTCGCGGCGGCGAGCGATCCGGCGGCGATGGCGAGCAGCAGCGGCGAGGGCATCACCATCCAGCCGACCGCCGCGCCGGTGAACACACCGCCGTTGGCCAGCACCTGCCAGGCGTCGCGCTCACCGCCCTTCGAGACGATCCCGTAAATACGGCGCGCCTTCTCCGCCGCGCGCAGGCGCGAGAGCGCCGTCGAAGAAAGGAAGAAGGCGATGAGCAGCGCCGCCCAGCTCCACCCCGCCGCCGCGCAGATCGTGCCGACGATTGTCGCGGCGATGGCACCGCTCAGTGACAGCGAATGGACCCGGCGCGCGGCGAAGGCGATGATCGCCGCTACGGCGCCACCCGCGACGACGCGTAACAGCACTGCGCCCGCGTCGCTCACTCGGGAACGGAGTCCTCGAGCTCTACGAGCGCGTCGAGAATCCGGCGGCGTAGTCCGACCGGCGCCTTGTAGATGCGCGCGGTGGTCGAGACGCACTCGAGCAGCGCCCGCGCATGGCGCATGTACACCGCGCATCGCGGGCACATTGTGATGTGCGCGACGAACGCCGGCTGCTGGATGTCGTCAAGCGATGCATCCAGAAACTCGAAGGCGCCGTCGATCACCTGCTGGCAGCTGACGGCAGAGCCCGATCTCGGTATGTCACTCATCGTGTCGATGAAATGCGGGATGAAGATCCCCGCAGGAATATATGCGCCGGCGGTGCGCCTGGTTCCTCACAGCTTGTACGTGACTTGGAGCACAATTAGGTTGCGCTCGCTGCCTCCGCCTACCCCCCAAAATGTCCGCAACAGTCGACGCGCTCCTCCCGCTCAGCTTGCTCGAGGCCGTCCGTAGCGTCGATGCGCCAGACGGCGATCTCGCTACCGAATGGGTGCCCGAGCTCCGCAACAAGCGGTTCGGGCTCAGCGACACCGTATACGCCCAAATTCGCCGATACACCGACGCCATCAAGCGCCGGCAGCGTACCGCACACGATGAGGCTGTCGCGCTCGCCAAGCTCATCGGCCGGCGTCCCGATGCCGACGATGTCTTCCACGTCGCCGGCCGCTATCTCGCCCGCGAGGCGTATCTAACGATTCCAGCGGCGACGCGACGCGCGATCGGTTTTCTGCCCTCCTTTCTGTCGCGGCCGATGGCACTGCGCCGTGTGCGGCGTATCGCCCAGCGATATCTCGACGGCAAGGTGACGCGCGTCGGTGGATATCTGCTCCTGGCCGTGCAGGAGCCCGTCACGCTCGAGAGCGCGCCCCGCGCGGCCGGCTGCGGGTACTACGAATCGACGCTGCGCGAGCTGCTGCGATTGCTGAACGTCAGCGGGGGCGCCGTGGAGCATGTGCGGTGCGCCGGTCGCGGTGAAGGCGCGTGCGAGTGGCGCGCCGAGTGGAGATGACCGCTCAGCTGTGAAACGCCGACCAGAGTAGCCGGGCGGCAAGCGCGACCACCGCGAGCGTGAGCAGCCGCACGATCTTTCGCCCCTTCATTCGCTGCGACAGGGCCGCGCCGACTTGAGCGCCGGCCACCACACCAATGCCGATGGCACCGGCCACGGGCCAGACGATCTGTCCGCGAATGCCGTACTCGATCACGCCCGTGAGAGCGGTGATGGCGAGGACGAAGTGCGACGTCGCCGTCGCTATGTGCACCGGGAATCCCATCAGGTGGATCATCGCCGGCACGTGCACGATGCCGCCGCCGATGCCGAGCAGGCTCGACAGAATGCCGACGAGAAACGAGATCGAAACCGCCAACGGAAGGCTGTAGCTGTAGTCGAAGGAATGGCCCTCCTTGTCCACGAAGCGGCGCGTGGCGCGGAGCCAGTCGCCGCCGAACGTCCGCCCGGAGCCTTCGCGCCGCTCCGGGCGCATGGCCAGAAAGAACGACATGGCGATCAGAAAGCAGGCGAAGAAGATCTTGAAGGCGCGGTCGGGGATTCGCTGCGCGATCACCGGCCCGATGAACGCGCCGGGAATCGTTCCGAGCGCCAGCACGATTCCCGTGCGCACATCCACGCGCCCCTTGCGGAAATAACTGATCGATCCACTCGCGGCATTCAGAAAAACCACGACGAGCGAGGTTGCGGCAGCCTCTGGCGGCGGCAACTTGTAGATCAGCAGCAGCAGCGGCACGACGATGAACCCGCCGCCTACTCCGACCAACGTCCCGTACGCCCCGACGAAAACGCCGAGCAGGACGAGCAGGAGGACTTCCTGAAGATGAATTCGGAGCTCCGAGCTGAGAACCGCCTACTTTAGCAGCGGGTGCGGGGTGTGGGGAGTGGGGTGTGGTTAGATCAAACATCTCAGGCCAACCCTAACCGCACCCTACACCCCACACCCGACACCCGCTCTTCCCATACCATGCTCACTGTCGAGACACTCCCTATCCTCCAGCGCGCCATCGCCGACGCCAACGTCGACGGATGGCTCCTCTACGATTTCCGCGGCAACAATCCGATCGCGAACACGCTGATCGCGCTCGATGGCCTGGTGACGCGGCGCGTGTTCGCGTTCATCCCCGCCACCGGTGTGCCGACCGCGATCACCCACGACATCGAGCAGGGCCCGTGGAACCGTTGGCCACCCGGGTGGAGGCGCGAGCGCTACAGCGGATGGCGCACGCTCGACCAGTTGCTCAAGGGGCTCGTCGGCGGTAAGCGCATCGCAATGGAATATTCGCCGGGCGATGCGGTACCGTATCTCGACTACGTGCCAGGCGGTGTGCTCGAGATGGTGCGCGAGGCAGGGGCAACGATCGTCACCTCGGCCGAGCTCGTCACCAAGTTCTACGCCGTGTGGACGCCGGATCAGCTGGCGTCGCACCTGCGCGCGGCGGAGATCGTCGCGACCACCGGCCGCGCGGCGATCGCGCACGCCGGCGAGCAGGCGCGATCCGGCAAGCCGATGAGCGAAACCGATCTGCAGCAGTGGATCGACGAGCGCTTCACGGATGCCGGCCTCTCCGCCGATCACGCGCCGATCGTCGCCGCCGGCGCCAACGCCGCGAACCCGCACTACGAGCCATCGCCGGAGCGTAAGATCGTCGCCGGCGACATCCTGCTCATCGACCTCTGGGCGCGGGAGCCGAACGGCATTTTCGCCGATCAGACGTGGATGGGCTCCTTAGGCAAGCCATCGCCGCGCGCGATGGCGGTGTGGGAGGCGGTGCGCGACGGACGCGATGCGGCCATCGCCCTCCTGCACGCCCGAGCCAAAGCGAAGCAGCCGACGAAGGGCGCCGATGTCGACGACGCCGCGCGCGCGCTGATCACCGAGCGAGGCTTTGGGCAATTCTTCACGCATCGCACCGGCCACTCGATCGATGCGCGCTCGCTTCACGGATCGGGACCGCACATGGACAACTACGAGACGCGCGAGGAGCGGGTGCTCGTCCCCGGCGTCGCGTTTTCCATCGAGCCCGGCGTCTACATCTCCGGCGAGGTCGGGATGCGGAGCGAAGTCAACGCCTACGTCGGCGACGACGACGTCATCATCACGCCTCGCGAGTACCAGCGCGACCTCATCATCGCGTGACCGCACCCGAGGCGAGGCAACTCGAAAGAGAGCTCGGCCTCTTCCCGGCGACGATGATCGTCGTCGGCGGAATCATCGGCGGCGGAATTTTCTTCACTCCCGCCGTCGTTGCGCGATCGCTGCCGAGCGCCGAGTGGGTGCTCGGGATCTGGATGATCGGCGGCGTCGTCGCCCTCGCCGGCGCGCTCACCTTCGCCGAGCTCGGCGCGATGATGCCGGACGCCGGTGGGCCGTACGTCTACATTCGCGATGCGTACGGCCGCTTGGCGGCGTTCATCTACGGTTGGATGATTCTCGCGACCATCGCCAGCGGCGCGGCCGCCGCGGTGTCGCTCGCCTTCGCGAACTACGTCGCACGCTTTTTCGATCTCACGCCCATTGGCGGCCCGACGGCGTTCGCCGTCGCGACGCTCCTCGTGCTCACCGCGACGAACTACCGCGGCCTCAAGCTCGGCGCGGCGGTACAGAGCACGCTCGTGCTCAGCAAGCTCATCGCGCTCGCGGTGCTCATCCTCGGCGTGATTCTCTTGTGGAATCGCGTGCCCGCGCCTCCGTCCGGTCCGCCGCCGTCGAATTTGCCGCCGTTGCTCACCGGCTTGGCGGCGGCATTCGTGCCGGTGCTCTTCTCGGTCGGCGGCTGGGAGAATCTCAACATGGTTGCGGGGGAGGTGCGCGATCCAGGCAAGCTCATTCCGCGCGCGCTCGCCCTCGGCATCGCGATCGTCATCGCGTGCTACCTCGGTGTGAATGTGGCCTACCTGCACGCGCTCGGCCGCGACGGGACGGCCTCGTCGTCGAGCGTGGCAGCCGACACGGCGATTCGTCTCATCGGTCCGCTCGGCGGCACGTTGATCACGATCGCGGCGATGGTCTCGATCCTTGGACTGGTGAACGTCGTGCTGCTCGCCACGCCGCGCATCTTCTACGCGATGGCGAACGACGGCCTGTTCTTTCCGGCGGCGGCACGCATCCATCCAAAATTCGGCACGCCGAGCGTGAGCATCGCGATGCTTGGGCTCTGGTCGATCGCGCTATTGCTGTTGGCGCGGTCGCGGCTGGACTGGCTGCTGAACGGCGAAGTGTTCGCGGACTGGATCTTTTTCGGGTTGTCCGCGGCGAGCGTCTTCGTCTTTCGGCGTACGAGAGCCGGAATGCCGAGGCCGTATCGCGCCTGGGGATATCCGGTGGTGCCGCTCTTCTTTGTCGGCGCATCCGGCGTAGCTGTGCTGAGCGCGGTGGTCAGCGCGCCGATTCCGTCGGCGTTCGGCGCGGCAAGCGTGGTGGTCGGCGCGATACTCTACGCCGTGTTCTCACCGCGCTGGACGAATCGGAGCGGCGCCGAGAGTTAGCGAGCGAGTCGCGTCCAGACGGCCGGATCCTCGAGCCCGAGCCGCCAGAGCGCGAACGTCCGAACGCCGAGCGGCTTGGCGTCGGTGATCAGCGCCTCGATGAGCACGGCATCGCTCACCCACGTTTCCCAATCGTCTTTCGCCGCACGAAGAGTGGTGCTCGCGGCGTCGCGCGTGAGCAGCAGGCCGCGCTCTCCGGCAAGGCGCCGCGCGTCGTCAAATCCGATGACCTCCGAGGCGCCGGCGCGCCACGAGTAGCCGTAAACGGGGAAAGCAGCGACGATGCGGGACGCGCCAACCTCGCTCACGCGAAGCGCGAGCAGCTTGCGCGCCCAATCGGGAGCGGCGATGGGCCCGGGCGCCGAGTTCGCCCAGTGCTGGTCGTACAACATCACGAGCAGCATGTCGACCGACGCCAGCAGTGGCGCACCCGGATAGCCGAGCGTGTCACCCGCGGGCACCGCCAGCGCAACGGGCGTCACGCCGCGCGCGTGGAGTGAGTCGCGGATGGCGCGTGTGACGGAGAGTAAGGCGCTGAGGTCGGTCGGGGACAGCGCCTCGAGATCGAGTACCGCGCCGCGATACCCGCGGCTCCCGAGCGTCCGTGCGAGTTCCCCCGCGACCGCGCCGAGTTTCGCCGGCTCGGCTGCGAGCCCGCGGACCGTCTCGGGATGAAAGCGATCGGTGTAGAAGGAGGTCACCAGCGCCATTGGCCGAGTGCGACTCGGCAGCGTAAGGCCTAGCGAATCGCTATAGAGTGAGACCGCACGCCCGGTGACGGTGTCGAGCGCGAACCATCCCGTGACGACGGCGTCGAGCGCGGCCGCGTGGCTCTTCACACTCTGCGAGCTGCGCGCATCCCATGGCGCGGTGAACGCCCAGATGTTGTTGGGTTGCTCGGGCGTGACGACGGGAGCGGAAGAGCAGGCCGCGACGACCAGCAGAGCGAACGGTGCGCAGCGCACCTCAGGATCCAGTCAGCCAGTGCCGCACCGTGACGAGATCGGCACTCACGCGCCGGCGCGAGGCGATCGCGCGCTCGATCTCATCGAGCAAGTCGGCCGCGTCGCGGTAGGATTCGCGCGCTTGCTTCCAGTCGTCGCTCGTCCACTCGCGCACCCGCACCTTGCCGCCGTTCGGCCGGTCGAGCGTGATGACCCGCGTCGGCTCGCGGGAATCACCGTCGATTTGCATGGTGAGCTGGACATCCGGCGGGTCGACGGGCTTCATCGCCGAATGCCTCAGCGCACCGCGCGGTCGACGACCATCGCGACGAAGAGCAGCGCGAGATACAGCAGAGAGAACTTGTAGACTTTCCACGCCGGCCCGCTCCACTGTCCGCCGCGCATCGCGGTGCGCATGACGTTGACGATGCCGGCGAACAGGTAGAGTCCGAGCGCGAGCGCCGAGACGAAGTACACCATGCCGAAGGCACCGAAAGCGACTGGCAGTAGCGTCAAGGCGACGAGGAGCACCGTGTACCAAAGCATCTGCCACATCGTCTCGCGCTCGCCCCAGATGAGCGGCGCCATCGGTACGCCGGCCCGTCCGTAGTCCACCTGCTTGAGCAGCGCCAAGGCCCAGAAGTGCGGCGGCGTCCAGTAGAAGACGATCAGGAAAAGGTAGATCGCGGCGAGATCGAGATGGCCCGTCATCGCCGACCAGCCGACGAGCGGCGGGAACGCGCCCGCCGCGCCACCGATCACGATGTTCTGTGGCGTGCGCCGCTTCAGCCAGCGCGTGTAGACGAAGACGTAGAAGTAGAATCCGGCGAGCGCCAACGTCGCGCTCGTCACGTTCACGGCCCAGGCAAAGAGCGCGGTCGCGGTGGTCGACAGCAACAGACCGAATGCGAGCACGGCGCGCGCGTCCATACGCCCGCTCGGAATCGGACGCAGGCGAGTGCGCGCCATGCGGTCGTCGATGTCGCGGTCCATGTACATGT
>JALZAE010000072.1 GCA_030948535.1 Gemmatimonadota bacterium
CCACGACTCGGTCCTCGGGTGTTCGTTAGGCAGCGACTCGGCATTCGTCACGCGATCGTTGCAAGGTTACTCGTCACGGCGATGTCGGTGCCCGACGTTGGCGTGTACTCGTTCCACTCGGCGATCAGCGCGCCCCGCTCGCCGGGCTGCAACACCACGTAGGACGCGCCGTCGCCTCCGTGACCGTTGCGGATGGTCGCGAGCGTGAGCGTCGCAGTTCCGATCGCCGAGATCGTGCTTTGCTCCTGCTTGCCGTTGTGCGGGGTCGGGTCCATGTCAACGCCGGAGTCGACGACGACCTGCGCGCCGACGAGGAAGCCGGTCGTCGACTCGACCGTCACCACGACGTCAGTGAGCACCACGCCCGGCGCCGGCGCGGGGAT
Source organism: Gemmatimonadota bacterium (assembly GCA_030948535.1). Classification (GTDB taxonomy): domain Bacteria; phylum Gemmatimonadota; class Gemmatimonadetes; order Gemmatimonadales; family Gemmatimonadaceae; genus JALZAE01. The sequence continues at coordinate 384 of JALZAE010000072.1, forward strand.
CTCCGTCGCCGACGTCGAGTACACGGCATCCTCGAGCCGCACGGCACTCCGCCCCGGATTGGCCGGCGGGATGCCTGGATAGTTCCGATCGTCGTATGCGGCGATCTCGCGCGCGATCGTTAGGCGCGGCGTTTCCTGACCCACGGGTATGCCGTCGACGAAGCGAAGCCAGTCCTGTTCGAATCCCTTGCGAACGGTCAATACGACGCGCGCGCTGCCGGCACGAAGGAATGCTTGCCGAGTGGGGTCGGGCGCGGTGATCTGACGAATGAATTCCCATCCCTCCGGTAGATCCCAGAAGTACGAGTAGAGAAACGTCACCACGTTCTCCCATTCGATCGCCTGGTTGATGAAACGCACCTCGTCCTCGAACGCCGAAATGCCGGCGAGCTGCAGTCCATTGATCGCGACCTTGTTGGTCGTGAACGCAATGCCGTGCGGCGCGTCGACGTCGCCCCCGGACTGCGTGATCGCGAGGTCCACGGTGTCGTCCATGAACTCGAAGCCGACGCCAAGGAGGAATCGAAGCGCCCCCTTCATTACCTCGTCGTTCTCTTCACGCCGCAACGTCAGCGTGTCGACCGCGGCGAGCCTTGCCTCCAGCTTGGCGATCTGCGCGGCGATGTCCTGCTGCGTCGCGTAGTACTGCGCCTGCGCCGCGCTGAACAGCGCGTTCCAGGCGTCGTTGCGCCACTGCGTCAGAGCGGCATCTGACGGCTCGATGACGGCCCGGAGCGAAATCGCGACGTTCGTGGTGTTCTCGAGTCGGCAGGAGACGACAGCCGGCCCACCGCCGTGCAGGAGCAGCGAGCCGTTCGCGGGTGTCGTCAGCTCGATCGGCCCGGCGTCGTTCTGGCTGTTGTTGTCTACGGGCAGCGTCGACCACAGCACACTGAACTTGGCCTTGTGGCTACCCGTGTGGCTTTCGTAGTGGTAGCTGATGAAAAGCTGCCGGATCCAGTAGCCGTCGGGGACGTTCAGTGGCGGCAATTGCACGATCGACACGCCGTCGGGGTCGGTATTTGGCGGGTTGAGGTTGACGAAGATGTCGTGCGCGTCGGGCGGTGGCGGCGATATCTGCGCGTCGTACTGGTCGGCGATGGCCAGGATTTGCGCCACGGAGGCCGTCGCGATGAAGGCGTGCGTCACGGGGAAGTCGAACGGCACAATCTGCTTCTGCAGCCACTCGAGGTGGGCATAGTCTTTCCGCAGCGTGCCCGCGGGCTCGGGAATGACGATGTCGTAGGTGAGCCGCAGCCCGTATCGATACAGCCTCACGCGCCACTTCCGCATCATCTTGAAGTAGTCGATGCGCATCGGGTCGGTCAGGCTCGGATTCACCAGCTCTCGCGTGGTCGTCTCGGACGCTCCCGTGACGGTGGTCGTGGAGATGGTCACTTTGTGTTCGCGCTTGGTGCGAGACGACGCCTTCTGCGTCACTGTCGACGCGTGCTTGCGACTGTCAGTTGCCGACTGCGACGTCGCGTCCTGCGCCCCGAAGGCGGCCGTGCTCGAGCCGGATATCATCGGGATGCCACCCGAGACGGTGCCCGTGATGTTGAACTGGTTGGCGTGCTGGATCTGCGAGGTGGTCGACTGCGCGAGCTCGGTGTTGTCGGTCACGCCTGTCTCGCTAACGTTCTCCAACGAATCAGTGACGATCGATGTGAACTCCTTGGTCGTCACCGACCACTCCTTCTGGACGACCGCGGTCTTCTCTCCTGGCGCGAGAGGGATCGTCGCGATCAGCTCGCCGCGCTCTATTCCCGCCGGCGCCAGCTCGAGGCGCTCGAGGTTGAGCATCCCTATCGGCGCCGGTATCAGCGTCGAGGTGATGGCCAATCCCTCGTTGGCGACGGCGGCGGAGCGAAGCAGTCGGCGCGCTGTCGCGTCGCGGGCCTGCGTCAAGGCGTTGTCGCCGAGTTTCTTGCCTGTTGGATCGCTCGAGCCCGCCGTGGTGCCATAGGGTAATGCGGTCTGTCGCTCGACCGCCTGCTTGCGAAGCTCCAGCAACGCGGCGACGAACTGCTGCAGCGCCGCCGGTGACACCGACGCGAACGCACTGACAGACGGAAGCGGAGCGGAGAGCGCGGAGGTCTCGAAGCGCCGCAGCAGGTTCATCAGGTCCGGGTGCGAGACCTGCTGCTTGTCGCCCGCTGCGTGCGCCATTCCCAGTC
>JALZAE010000085.1 GCA_030948535.1 Gemmatimonadota bacterium
GGACGTCACCGAGCATGTGCGTGCGCGACGGGATGTCGAGCGTCTTCTTCTCGAAAGCGAGCGCGCGCGCAGCGATGCCGAGGCCGCGCGGATAGTCGCGGAGCAAGCGCAGACGCAGCTTCGGACGCTTGCCGATGCCATTCCGACGCTCGCTTGGACTGCGCGCGCCGATGGTTTCATCGATTGGTACAACGCGCGTTGGTTTGAATACACTGGGACGACGGTCAGCGACATGGAAGGGTGGGGATGGCAATCGGTGCACGATCCAGCAGCGCTACCGGTAGTCCTCGAGCGCTGGCAAGCGTCGATCAGTACTGGTCAGCCATTCGAGATGACGTTTCCGTTACGCGGCGCCGATGGCCAGTTCCGTTCGTTTCTCACCCGTGTCGTACCCGTCCGCGATGCGGAGGGGCGCGTGACGCGATGGTTCGGCACCAACACCGACGTCGAGCCGGAGATGCGACTCCGTCGGGAAGCAGAAGCGGCGAATCGGGCCAAGACCGAAATCGTCGCCGTGATGAGCCATGAGCTTCGCACCCCGCTTAATGCCGTCGACGGGTACGCGGAGCTGATGGAGCTCGGCATCCGAGGACCGCTCACGGAAGAGCTGCGACATGACCTCGCGCGGATTCGGAAGAGTCAGCGCCACCTCCTTGGACTAATCAACGGCGTACTCAACTTCGCGCGCGTCGAGGCAGGCGCCGTACACTATGAGCTCGACGACATCGTCGTCGACGAAATTCTAGCGGGTTGCGAGGCGCTCATCGCGCCACAAGTCCGGGCGAAGCGGCTCATATTCCGCTACATCGAATGTGACCCATCGCTCGTCGTTCGCGCGGACGCCGAGAAATTGCAACAGATTGTGCTCAATCTTCTCACGAACGCGGTCAAGTTCACAGAGCCTAGGGGCACCCTCGAACTTCGCGCGAGCAGGGTAGGATCTGAGGTTCGTATTAGCGTCGCGGATACCGGTCGTGGCATCAGCGCGGATCAGCTCGCGCGCGTGTTTGAACCATTCGTCCAAGTCGACGCGCATTTCACGCGCACTCACGACGGTGTCGGGCTTGGACTCGCGATCAGCCGGGACCTCTCGCGCGGCATGGGGGGCGACCTCACGGTGGTGAGTACGCTGGACAAAGGAAGCATATTTACTTTGACGCTTCCCGGGAGCCAGGTGAATGCGAGGACCGCCGAACCTCCTAGCTAAGCGCCTGAAGCGCTTGGGCGATTCCAAAGCTTTGGTTGTGGGTCAGCCGCCCCGCGACGCGTGGCGGCACGGCCGTGGCCATCTCCCGTTCGATCACCCGCCCCTCCGATTGGAGACGACGTGACGACTCTCATCCGTGTCGCCCGCCGCGCCGTCATCGCGCTCGGTCTCGGTACCGCGCTCGCCAGTAGGACCGGCGCCCAAGCCGCGCCTCCCACAGCCAGCCCGCCAAGCTCGATCACCGTATTTCTCGACTGCAGCTTCATGTGCGACGCAGACTACCTCCACACCGAGATCACCTACGTGAACTGGGTGACCGACCGGGCAGCCGCCGACGTGCACCTACTGATCACGTCTGAGAACACGGGCGGCGGCGGAACGCAGTTCACACTCGCCTTTCTCGGCCGGCGTGTCTTCGCCGGCGTCGGTGACACCCTGCAGTTCGCGAACAGCGCCACGGCAACATCCGATGAGACGCGCATCGCCCTCACGCGCGTCATCAAGATTGGTCTGGTGCGCTTCATCGCCCGCACGACGCTCGCCGGCCGGTTGCAAATCTCGCTCGCCGAGGGGCCGCCGGCTGAACGCTCCGATGCCCAATCCCACCACGACCCGTGGAATTTCTGGGTGTTTACGACGTCGTTCAACGCGAACGCGAATGGCGACGCCAACAACCGCTTCACCTCGGTCAACGGCGGCCTCACCGCGCGGCGCACCACCGAGACGTGGAAGATTAACCTCTCGGTGAACGAGAACTACAATCAAAGCACCTTTACGCTCGAGGACCACAAGTCGACGTTCATTCGACGATCGTATAACCTGAGCCAGCTCGCCGTGCGGAGTCTCGGCCCGCGGTGGTCGGCCGGGTGGAAGAGCTCGCTCGGATCGTCGACGTTCGAGAACAAACGCTTTTTTTTCCGCGCGACACCGGCCGTAGAGTACGACATCTTCCCGTATTCCGAGTCGACGCGCCGCATGTTGACGCTGCAGTATACCGTTGGCGCGGAGGGATTCCGCTACGAGGAGGAGACGATCTACGGCAAGATGCGAGAGACGCATCCGCTCCAAACGCTGTCGCTCAACCTGTCGCAGACGCAGCCGTGGGGCTCTGCGAACTTTGGGCTCGAGACCGGCCAATACCTCGACGCGACAGCCCGCAACTACGCGTCACTCTTCATCGGCACCAACGTGCGGCTGTTCAAGGGGCTCAACGTCAATTTATCCGGAAACTACTCGGCGATTCGCAATCAGATTTTCCTCCCGCGGAGCGGCGCAACCGATCAACAGATCCTGACGCAGCAACAGCAGCTCAGAACGAACTATCAGTATTTCGTGTTTGCGGGAATCAACTACTCGTTCGGCTCGGTGCTCAATAACATCGTGAACCCGCGATTCGGGCGAGAGAACGGCGGTTTCATGATGATGTTCTTCTGACCGCCTTGGCCGGCTAGCGATCCGGAGTAGGCGTGCGGAGAAGCAAGCAGGACTCGAGCAGCTCAAGGGTGGGCTTTGGCATCCGAATCGCCGCGCGTGGGCGACCGCCCGCAACCGGCCGTCGTCACGGGAAACGGCCTGCCCGCCCATAGGCGGAGCGCAGCCAATCTTAGGCTTGCCGACATTCCTCGTCGATCTCGTCGCCGAACCATACGGTCAACCCCATGTCCGCCGCCCGCATCAAGAGCTGCAGGCGCTCTGCCGACGTGCATGCGTTCCACCATGCACGGTCGACGGGACATCGACGAACCTGGGTGCCAAACCGAGAAGCGTACCATTGGAGGTAGTCGGCCAGCGCGGCGGCCGGCAGGGCCTGCGTACCATCGGCGAGGCGCATCGCTTGAGTATCGACCAATGCGCACGATTCTGAACCGAGCCATTAGTGAGTCACCCCGGTCCTTGAACCGCAGCGGCGTGTCGCCACTGAGTGGCTGTCTTCGCCGGTGGACATCGCGTCAGAATCAGGCGAAACGCACGGCCCGACGCGCGCTAATCGAACGAGACTTCGGTCGCATTGTGGTCGGCCGACCGTCAACTTCCCGCCGCCAAAGAACCGCCAACGGTGGATGGCAGGGCTTTCTCGCCATGCGAAGGGGCGGCGATGTGACGCCAAGGCCCGTTGTGAAGCGACCATCGAATCGACGGCCCGAACAACGATGGCTTGAGGCGCGGAGGCACGCTCGGATCGACCTCCGTGCGGGAATTCGACACGAGCGGAGTTACCCCGCGCATGATTCGCCACCACCTTCCTCACGGCCTGGCGCCGCTCCGATCAACGCCCTATCGTGTCACCGGCATCATCGCCGCCGCTCCCGCCGCTCCTACTCCGAGGTTCGAATGCGCCTTACATCACGCGTCGCGATTGCCTGCGGGACCAGTCTGCTACTCGTTGGCTGCTCGAAGAGCGACCAAGTCGCGATCGACAGCGCTGCGGCTCCCGCAGCGCCCGCACCCGCTCCGGCTCCGCTCTCCCTTGCCGCCGTCGCCGGGAAATGGAACGTGCGCGCCGTACCGGAGTCCGGAACGGACACCACCGCGACAACGTACGTGCTCACGGCGACGGCCGACACAACGGGCTGGTTGATCACCTTCCCATCGGGCGTCAAAGTGCCGGTGCACGTCATGGTCTCCGGAGACAGTGTGATCGAAAAGACCGGCGTCTTCGAGAGCCAGCGCCGCAAGGGGATGAAGGTGATGACGGACGGCTCGTTGCGGATGGAGAATGGCAAACTCGTCGGCACGACTATCGCGCATTACACGAAAGCCGGTCCGGACTCAGTGCTCCGCTTGCGCACCGAAGGCACGAAAGCACCCTAAGCCGATGTTGGCGGCAACCCAGCGTAAAGATGGGGCCACTCTACCGGCGATGCGCGCATACTCGGCGTCCATCAGCGGGATTCGACGGAACGGCGCGCATTGCTCGCGGCGTCTTTGTGGTGGGTCGGCTGTGCGCATGGCCGACCACCATTCCGCCGGTTTTGCCTGAAGACGTGCACGACCGACGTGTCTGGCGGGAGTAGGTGGCATTATCAAGTCGCTTCCTTGACCACGTTCAGGCGCTCTGCGAGGTCGCGTCGTGACCGGCTCGTCACTCGTCGGCGCCACGGAGTTCAATCGGCGCGGGCGGATGCTTTCGGGCCGCGGCCGAGAGATACGCGACGAGTGCAACGATGACGACGAGAATTACGCCTGTACTCGGAAGCCGCCCGATACCGAGACCCCCAGCCGTTCTTGGCTGCGTAACCAGGTCGCCGGCCGAGGCGCCAAGCGGACGCGTGAGGATGTACGCGATCCAGAACGCCAAGACCCCATTGATGAAATGTAGACGATAAAGCGCGTATGCGGCCGCGATCCCCGCCGCGAATACCCCGAGGGCGCCCGCGTACCCGAGGCCGAGCTGCTCGGAGAGGAGGTCGCCACCCGACGTCCCGAGCGAGAAGG
>JALZAE010000137.1 GCA_030948535.1 Gemmatimonadota bacterium
CTCCTGGGCAACGCGGCGCCACTGCCGGGGATGACGCGATTGAGCGTGAGCGCGCCGTTCGTCGCGAGACAGAGACTCGCCGTTGCAGCAACACTAGAGGTCGTGGCCACTCGGCACAGCGACACACGCGGCGGCGGCGGCGCCGAGGCAACGTGGAGCTTGCCGGGCGGAATGTCGCTTGCGCTCCGCGCCGGCGCCGCGACGCATCCCTTGGGCTCGCTGGCGTCGCCCATCACTTTTGGCGGCGGCCTGCGCGTAAATCACCTCGCGCTGGACTATGCGTACCAGAGCTTCGAGACGTTCGGGGCAACGCACCGCGTCGGCGCGCGGTGGTTCCGATGAGCTGCTCCGGTCTCGCGCCTTCGTGCTGAAGCCGGACTGGAAGCGGGTCTGGCGCGGCGCCCGGCGGGCGTCGTTGGTTGTAGCAGGATTGACGATCCTGCTTCTCGCGCTCGTTCCAACCGGACGGTATCTCGTGCGCGCGGCGTGGGAGGAGGGGAAGATCCTCTCGGCGCGGCGCTCGATCGCCGACCTCGTGACGTTCGGTGGCGCGCCGGCCGAGGCACGGGCGAAGCTGGAGCTCGTGCTGGCGGCGCGCGCATTCGCTGTCGAGTCGCTCGGTCTCAAGGCGAACCAGAGCTTCACGACCTATAGCGCACTGACCCGCGACACCTTGGTGCTCCTGGTGTCCGGCACGCGCCGAGACATGCTGGAGCCGAAAACGTGGTGGTTTCCGATCATCGGGCGCGTGCCATACAAGGGATTCTTCGACTTCCACGACGCGACGGCGGAGTCGCAACGCCTCGATGGCGGCGGCTACGACACGTACGTACGGCCGGCGTCGGCGTTCAGCACGCTTGGATTCTTCAATGATCCCCTGCTGTCGACGACGCTGCGCGAAGACAGCGCATCGCTCTCGAACACCGTGATTCACGAGCTGACGCACAACACGTTCTACGCGCCGGGCCAGACGGTTTTCAACGAGTCGCTGGCAAGCTTCATCGGCGCGCGCGGCGCTGAGGCGCTCTTTCGCTCGCGGGGCGACTCGGCGCTCGCGGCGGAGAGCGAAGCGACGTGGCAAGATGACAAAGTGCTGGCCGCTTTTTGGGGCGCTCTCTACTCGCGCATCGACTCGGCCTTTCGCGCCAATCCGACGAGGGACGCAGCGGGCCACGCGGCGCGCATGAAAGCGCGTGAGCGCTTGTACGGTGAGGCGCGGCAGGAGCTGATCAACAGCGTTGGGCCGAAGATGCGCAGAGTGAATCCACGAGCGGTGGTCCGCATGCGCCTCGACAACGCGTCGCTGATGGCGCATCGCGTGTACGCGACAGATCTGGATCTGTTCGACCAGCTGTACCAGCGGGAAGGGAACGATCTGCCGAAGACGTTGCGCCGGGTGATCGAGCTGGCGAAGTCGCGGCCGGGCGATCCATACGGCGCCGTGCGCGAGTGGCTGGTGTCAGCTCCCGCCGAATCGCCCCCGTAAGAGCGCGCGCAGGTCGAGCGGCGGAGCAGCGACCGCTGCCGGTTGCAGATTGGGCGCCAGCGCGCCGGTGGTCGTCGCGCCGTAGGCGGCGATGCGACGCATCTTCTCGCGAATGCCGCGGTCGACGAAACGCGACACCTGATCCATCGAGTAGTCGCCACCGAAGCGCGAGCTGTAGACGTTGAGCGGATAGGAGACGACGAGATGGTCGCGCGCCCGGGTGAGGGCGACGTACATCAGGCGCCGCTCTTCCTCGATGTCTTCCGGGTTCTTGAGCGAGCGCGAGCTGGGAAACCAGCCATCGACGGCCCAGATGACGAACACCGCATCCCACTCGCGCCCCTTGGCGCTGTGCGCGGTGCTGAGAATGAGGCAGTCATCATCCTCGCGGCTGCCGACGGCTTGATCCTGCGTCGACGACGGCGGCTCGAGCGCGAGTTCGGAGAGGAACGCCGAGCGGCTGGGAAAGTTTGCGGCGATGATCTCGAGCTGGTCGAGGTCGGCGAGGCGCGGCTGGGCGCGATCGTAGCGCTCCTTGAGGATCGCATCGTAAAACTTCCGGACCTCGGCGATCTGCACGCTCACCGGGGCATCGGCGGCGCTCTCCCCGGAGAGTGCGACGACGAGTCTCGAGAGCGCCTCGTGCGCCTCGCGCGCGCGGGGCGGCGGCGCGACGCGGGCGATCGCGCCGGCGTCCCAGTTCTCCGATGCGATGATGTCGATGGCGCGGCGGGCGGTGGCGTCACCGATGCCGGGGAGCAGCTGCAGTACGCGATACCAGCTCACTTCATCGCGCGGATTCTCGAGGATGCGGAGAAAGGCGAGCACGTCTTTCACATGCGCCGCCTCGAGAAATTTGAGCCCGCCCCATTTCTCGAAGGGGATCTTGCGATTGGTCAGCTCGATCTCAAGGTCGGCCGACATGTAGCCCGCGCGGAAGAGCACCGCCATCTCGCGCAACGACGTGCCGGTCTCGTTCAGCTCGAGAATGCGGTCGACGATCCACTGCGTCTGCTCGTGCTCGTCGCGTGCCGCAACGAGCCACGGCTGCTCACCACCCCCGCGCTTGGTCCACAGATTCTTGGTGAAGCGCTCGGTGGCTCGCGCGATCACGGCATTCGTGACGTCGAGAATCGGCTGCGTCGACCGATAGTTCTGCTCCAGCGTGACCATCGTCGCGCCGGGAAACTGCGCCGGAAAATCGAGGATGTTGCGAACCGTCGCGCCGCGGAACGAGTAGATGCTCTGCGCATCGTCGCCGACGACGGTGATGTTCTTGTGGGTGCGGCACATCCCGCGAAGGATGCGCGCCTGCAGCACGTTCGTGTCCTGATATTCGTCGACGAGTATGTGATCGTAGAGCGACGACAGCTTCGCGCCGAGCTGCTCGCTCGACTCCAGCATGCCCGCCCAGAAGAGGAGGAGATCGTCGTAGTCGACCAGGTTGCGCTCGCCTTTCCGCGACACGTAGTCCGCGAAGACGCGGATGATGTCATGCGTGTCCTCGATGAACTGCGGCAGCTCGTCGCGAATGATGTCGTCGACCGTGATCTCGGTGTTCACGTGCCTGCTGTACACGTATTGCAGCGATTCCTTCTTCGGGAAACGCGACTTCTTCTGCGCGAATCCCAGGTTGGCGCGCGAGAGCGCCATCAGGTCGACGGAATCACCCTGGTCGAGAATGGTGAAGTCGCGCGCGATGCCGGCCTGCAGCCCATACGCTCGCAGCAGCCGGTGCGCCGTCGCGTGAAAGGTGCCGCCTGACACGCGCTGGGATGCGCCGCCGACCAGCCGTCCCACCCGGCCCAGCATTTCCTGCGACGCGCGCCGCGTGAAGGTGAGGAGGAGTATGCGTTCCGGGCGGACGCCACGCTCGATGAGATGGGCGACACGATAGACCAGCGTTCGCGTCTTGCCCGTGCCCGCGCCCGCGACGATGAGCAGCGGTCCGTCACCGTGCACCGCGGCCGCCCGCTGATCCGGATTCAGCTCGGCGACGAAGTCCGTGGCAGTGGTGGCGGTGGCGGGAGCGTCGGCGGGCATGTCGGAATATATGCGGGATGCATCGCGCGTCGGGCGCCGGGCGCCGACGAAAAAACCGCGCGGCCTTTCTGTGCTCAGCTCGCGGCGGTCGCGCGTCGCGTGACGCGGGCGGGACGCGGGCCTCGCTTGCGCATCCACCGGCCGCCAACGCCGATGAGAATCGAGCCGGCGATCAACACGAGCATGTTCAGCCACGAGATGCCGTGCTCGAGCACGGCGTTGCCCGGCCGCTCAGGATCGAAGTACACCGACAGATCGGTGCCGGGTGGATAGTTCGCCACGGTACTCCGCGCCTCACGCTCGGTGCCGAGCACGAATTTCTTGAACGAGACGCGCGTGCTGTGATAGAGCACGCCGCCGAGCGAGTAACGGTAACGCACCAGGGGGACCGAGACGGAGTCGCGCAGATCGTGGGCGTTGCGCGGCCGGCGCTGCACCACCGATTCGAGTACGGTGCCCGGCGTCTTCGGCCACGTGATGCTCCGCACCGCGTCGGACGCCTGGCGCGCGCCGAGTCCGAGCATGACGCATCCGATGACCAACCACAACACGCCGAGGCCGCGGATGATGGCGAGCGAGCGCGGAGTCGCCATCAGACCGTGCGAGCGATCGCGGCGTCGAGCACGTCGCGATCCGTTTCGGTGGGCGCGACGGAGAAAAGTTGGCCAAATGCCGCCGCGACCGCGGTCTCCACGGCGCGCATCTCCACTGGATGTCCCAGCTCACGCGCGATGGAGGTCATGACGACGCCGTCGATGCCGCAGGGGACGATGAGCTCGAAGTAGCTGAGGTCGGTAGTAACGTTGAGCGCGAAGCCGTGCCAGGTGACCCAGTCGCGCGCGTGCACGCCGATCGACGCGATCTTGCGTCCGCCCGTCCAGACGCCCGTGAGGCCGGCGGTTCGTCCGGCTTCGATGCCGAAGGTGGACAGCGCCATGATCAGCGC
>JALZAE010000141.1 GCA_030948535.1 Gemmatimonadota bacterium
GTCATACTCCGTCTTATCGCGGTCATCGGGCAGACTCCACAAGAGCGCCGGTTTCTGGTCGGCGACATCGCGAGATTTCGGAAGGAACGCACGCGATCTGCGAGATCGACCTGTCTGCTTCACTTACCGCCCGATCGCGCGATTCGTTCGTCCCTTGGTGGGCCGCCGCTCGAGAGCGTCAGGCAGATAGCAGCTGGTGCCTTGAGCGCCAACGGCGCGAATGGCAGCGGTTAGGAGCGATATCGGTGCAAGCGCGCACCGCGCGCGCACCGGTATCGCTCCTCTTGCTGGCACGATTGCGCGTGAGCCAACGTAGATATGTCCGGGGACGAGAAAGGGCGAGTCTACCTTCGGAGCGCACGTGGCCGCCACTCGAACGGAAGGCCTTGCCCGAGCCCGCGCCCTTGCTAGCGAAACGGAGTACGGTGATCCTCTCCGAAAATAGACTGCGAGCTGCGTTACCACGTAGATGGATTGTTCTTCACAAGTCGCGTTAGGCGACACGGAGTCTGTCGTGATGAAGACAGTCACGCTCGACTGGAACTGTATCATCGACATAGAGCAGAAGAGCCAGTTCGCGCCGGCGATCCATGCTCTGATCGATGCCTTTCGTCGCGGCGAGATCGACCTCGCGGTTCCGGAGGTCGCGGCCGCCGAGCAGCAGCGCGGCGGCGGATATCTTGAGACGTTTCCGGAGTTCGAGGCTCGGCTCAGCCAGTCTGGCTTGGACGGCGTAAGGCTCCTCCCGGTAATCGCATACTTCGGCGTCAGCTTCTTTGGTCGCGGCTTCTTCGGCGGCAGCGACGAGATGATTACCCTTGAGCGCAGGATCCAGGATGTGCTACATCCCGAAGTAGAGTTCAGTCTCGAGGAGTACTGCGTGCGTCACGGCGGCGATCCGAGTGTGCCGCCGATGCCGGACAAGTGGCGAAACGCCAAGTGCGACGTTCAGGCCCTCTGGAGTCACGTGCACGCACGTCGCGACTGCTTCGTGACGCGTGACGAGGAATTCTTCAAAGGCCGCAAAGCCCGCCTGGAAGCCCTCGGGGCCGGCGCGATTCTGCGTCCTAGCGAGGCAGCGTCTTTGATCGTGGCTGCGCCCTTAACGAGTCGTTGCAGCTGACAAGCGAGTTATGGACTGCCTCGCTACGCTCAGCAACTATGTGATTCGCTTGCAGCTGAACGCCGCGCGTTAGACCGACAACGAGCTTCCGTGATTATCTACGAGTTTCGTTCTCCAATCCTCGATCATCTCACCACACCTCCGATGGTCGCGAAGGCCAGTCGGGCAGACGTCGAGCATCTCCTGCCATTGAGCGAATTCGCCGCGCTATTCGGCGGGTACGTGCTCTGGAACGCACCTGAGCCACCGACCGTCGACATGCCTGCGCACGGGCTCGGCGTTTGGGGACATCGCAATGTTGTACGGTTTCGTCGCATACTCCGCGAGCGCGGCGCGCTGATCGAGCGTCGCTTTGAGGCGGGTCCCGAGCAGCGAATCGCCATCGTCAATCAGGACTATCGGGCACAGATCGATAAGCGCGCACCCGCGGTCTAGCGAACCGTTGGCGCTGACAAGCGACCTACTGAATGCCTCGCTCCGCTCGGCTCGCATCGGACTCGCTTGTAGCTGAACGCCGGGCGATATTCGGCAAACGAACTACGATGTCCGCAACCTTCCGAGTCCAAGATGGCTTTGAACTTCCGAGCCGCCGTGCGTACGTGTTGCGCGGTCAGGTGCTTCGGGGCGAGGTTCTGCGCGGCATGTTCCTCGGCATTCCGCTGAACGACAGCGTCCTGATGTCAGCACCAGTGGCGGCAGTTGAGTCAGTGGAAGGCTCTGAGGAGGATTCAGCCATAGGTTTGCTGTTTCATTGCCAGGACGAGATCGACCGGGCCATGTGGCGCGGCTTCACGTCGCCAGGGGAAGAACTCACACTCACAGATGACGATCCTGCAGCATAGCGAATCGTTGAAGCTGACGAACGCTCGCAACGTTTCACGCCGGCCGATCCGAGCACCGGCATCAACTTGAGCGTTGGACCTCAAGAATCGATGACAAGTTGGGAAAACTTGGAGCACGCGTACGGCCGCGCCACGGACGTTCCGGCGCTACTCGACGCACTCTCCCCGGATGATCGCGACGCAGTGTGGCAAGAACTTTGGTCGCGTCTTTGTCACCAGGGCACGACTTATTCTGCGAGTTTCGCCGCGCTCCCCGCGCTCGAGCAGAAAGCGGCGCGCTGGGCTCCAGAGCAGCGACTTCCGCTCCTCGACCTTGCTGGCGCAGTCGCCTCCTCCGACGATGTCCTGGGCTCGCGCCAGCAATTCGTGCGAGGGCTGGAGCCTACTCTGTCGAGTCTGCATCGGCTAGCACTCGAGAGTTTGGCTCTCCTTGGCTGGCCGCGCAATGAATTGATAAGTCTGCTCCAGGCCACACTCGCGCTCCAGGGCGATCGGCTTTGGGGTCGAAACCTCGATGGATTGCTTGACGGTGAACTACATGGTGTCTGCCCTCATTGCGGTGCGAGCCTGTATCTGGTCATTGGCGAGGAGGGATTCTTCGCGACGGCAGACGATTGGGTAACCAAGCCTGCGACTCGGATACCCATCAAGGCCCAAGCGTCGGAGCTGCCGGCGATGGGGCGATGGCTGCGGGACCAGGCACTCGCACAGGAGCAAGAGGAGCTCGCCAGCTGGATCCCACGCCTCTTCGGGACAAGTCAGTGTCCACGATGTAACGCGTCCTTTTCAATCCCCGATGCGCTTGCGTCCTAACGTCGCCGGGCGTTGGGCCCCTCCGACATCCGTCCGTGAATCAGGATCTGACGCCTAAAGCAGTTGATGCGCTGCGAACGCAATACGTCGAGGCTGCGGCCGCGCACGGACGCGCCACTCACGACGGGGACTCGCGCGTCGCCAACGAGGCTTGGCGAGTGATCGTGGATACGGCGGCAGCCCTCCTCCGTTACGGACCACGAGGCGAGGACGCCCTCCGGAGCCTGACGGAAGACGGCGACACGGCGGTGCGGGTATGGGCCGCTACGGAGACGCTCTTCTTCGACGCTCCAATCG
>JALZAE010000152.1 GCA_030948535.1 Gemmatimonadota bacterium
ATGCAGGGCTGACGCATGCGCGGCCTGTTGTGATGACGCTCGACGCGCTCACCTTCGCAAGCGCGGCCGCCGTCATGCTGCTGACGGCGGCCGCTGCCTGCTACCTTCCCGCGCGGCGCGCGACGCGGATCGATCCGCTCTCGGCGCTGCGATCCGAATGACTACGGCTTCGGGTGCGCGGTCCGCCCCGTGCTTCCACTCGAGGCGCCGCTGCTCCCGGACGTCGAGCCCGTAGATCCACTCGTGCCGGATGATCCAGATGGGCTCCCGCCCTCGGGCGCCTGGTAGCCGCGGCCGTTCACGACGCGGCCGTGTGGCTGCGGCGCCGCATCTCGGACGACGATGACCGGTCCATAGATCGGATACCAGCCAAATCCGTTGCTGTAGCCATAGGGGCTCAAGCCCGCACCGTAGCCGTAGGGCGCGTAGCCGTATGGATCGTAATAGCTCGGATACATCACCGCGGTTGGGCCGTATCCATAGCCCCAATCACTGTCGCTCGCGACGCCGCCGCGCTCGGGCTGCTCGGCGCGACGAATGTCGGCATCGCCGGCGCCACCATCGATCGCGAACTGCCGCGGATACGACAGCGCGACGAGCGCATCGATCACACGATCCGGCACGCGCGCGTCCGCCAATTCGACGAGCTGGCGGGCGTCGACCGAAAAGCGCTGGCGCCGCTCGACGAGCCACGCCGACACCACTGCCGCGTCGAGGTGCCGCGATGCATCGATGATCTCGCTCTGCGTGACGCGCGCCGAGGCCGCGGTACGTGCGGGGCTCACCGCGACGCCCGGCGTGTGATCGATCCTGCGAAGCGCCGCACCGAGGTCTCCGGCGACGCCATTCGGAATCGCCGCGGCTGAGAGATAACGCTGCGCACGTACGCCCGAGCCCGCGCCGACCTTTACCGCCTGCACGTCGAGCCAATCTCCACCCGGCGCGAAGGACATGAGTCCGTTCGACGCTCGCGTGACGCCGCCGGCACAGTTGTACTCCGACGAGGTGTATACACGCCGGCCGTCATCGGACCAGGTCGCGCTTTGCCAACCCGCACAGCCGTCCTTGGTCTTAGCGACGTGCAGCCCGTTGGCGTCGAGGTGCTCGCGGGCGATGACAGAATCACCGTCGATCGTCGCGATGTCGACCGCCGATGTTCCGGCGGCGGGCACGACGCAGATCACCGGTGCACCGACGCCCGCGTGCTGCGCCCGCCAGCAGCCGACCCATGGCTGCCATCGCGGATCGCCCTGCGCCGACTGCGCGCGTGCGGATGTGGCGCTCGCGACGAGCGCGGCAGCGACGAGCAGCGCCAGGCGCTGCGTAGAACGACGTGTGATGATAGACGCGATCATGATATGGTCCTCCCCCATCAGAATCGTACGGCCACTCCGGCGGTCACAGCGAAGCCGGAGAGATCGATCTTGTCGAAATTAGCAAAATCACTGCCGAGCGTTGCCTTGGCGTAGGTGTAGCGCCCATCCGCCGTGAGCAAAAAGCGAGGGTTCAGCGAAACATCGAAGCCCGCCATCACGTGCGCCGCCGGCGCCGCCCCCGACGAGGCAAAGTTATCGTTGAACACGGCCAACGTGTTGGAATCGATGAAGTCGCCGCGCTGATCGAAACGATACCACATGACACCGGCTCCCGCACCGATGTAGGGCGCGATGCGCGCCGGGATCCAGGCAAAGCTCCCGATCGTCCGGCCCCTCGGCAGCAGATACGCCTTGAGGCTGAGCGTGATCGGCACGCGCTGAAAGCGGGTGCGCTGCTCGATCGGAAGGTTGTTGTTATCCTCGAAATGCCGGAACGCCGACGGCTTGGTGGTTTGGGAGAACCCGACGCCGCCGGCCAGCTCCAGTCGGGAATTGAGCCGGATCGCCAGATCGACACCGATCGTCGGCGAGCTGAAGTCGCCGCGGTCGATCGTCAGCCGGCTCGTGGTGAAGGAAAAGAGTCCGCTGTTCGCGTTCGCGTGGTCGAACCCGCCGCGTAGCGTCAGCGTCGCGCGCGGCTCGGAGAAGAGAAAGCCGTTTCCGCCATCTTGCGCCTCGGCGCGCGCTGCGAACAGCGCGGTTGCCACGAGCGTAACCATGGCCGCCTTCCTCTGGCGGCGAACGTGCCGATTGACTGCCATACCACCTCCTTCGCGCTCATGCGCCTTCTACATCTGTAACGCTCCTACCACCGAGAGCGTTGCAGGTTCCCGCGATGCCCGGCGATATTGCGCCATCCTCCCTCGCTTTCCCTTCCATTCCGGCCACGCCATGTCCATCCGATCACATCTTATTGCCGCGGCGAGCGTAGCACTGCTCGCGGGGGTCCACAACCCGATCGCCGCTCAATCATCCCCGGCCGACGACGCCGTGCTCAAGCGCATCTGGGCGATCGGGATGGACAGCTCGCAGGCGATGCATCTGTCGCAGGTGCTATTCGATTCGATCGGACCACGACTCACCGGTTCTCCGGACGCCAAGCGCGGCAACGATTGGCTCGTCGCGACCTACAAGTCGTGGGGGATCGACGCGAAGAACGAGCAGTTCGGCACGTGGCGCGGCTGGCGGCGCGGGTACTCGCACATCGACCTCGTCTCGCCGCGCGCACGCTCGCTCGAGGGGACGATGCTCGGCTACAGTCCCGGCACCGGCGGCAAGGACCTGATCGCGGAGACGATCATCCTCCCACGCTTTGCGGATAGCACCGAGTTCGTGAAGTGGCTGCCGCAGGCAAAGGGGAAGCTCGTGCTCGTCTCCGCGCCGCTCCCGACCTGCCGTCCGCGCGATGACTGGAAAACCAACGCGACCGCGGAGTCGAACGCGCGGATGGACAGCCTCCGCACCGCGACGCTGCGCGAGTGGGGAAGCCGCAACGTGCGCGGCACCGGCTACAGCCTGGCGATCGGCACCGGCGAGCTCGGGATCCGGCTCGAGGAGGGTGGCGTCGGCGGCGTGGTGACGTCGCGATCCAAAGATGCCTGGGGGACGATCGAGATCTTCGAGACGTACAACACGAAGGTCCCGGCGATCGCGCTGAGCTGCGAGGACTACGGCCTCCTCTTCCGACTCACCGAGAACAACCAGTCGCCGAAGCTCAAGCTCAATCTCGACGCCGAGCTCCTCGGCGAGCGGCCCGTATTCAACACCGTCGCCAGAATTGCCGGCAGCGAAAAGCCGAATGAGTACGTGATGCTCTCGGCGCACTTCGATTCGTGGGACGGCTCGTCGGGCGCGACGGACAACGGCACCGGCACGATCACCATGCTCGAGGCGATGCGCATCCTGAAGACGGTCTATCCGCATCCCAAGCGCACGATCCTGGTCGGACACTGGGCGGGCGAGGAGGAAGGAGAAGTCGGGTCGAAGGCGTTCACGGAAGATCATCCCGAGGTCTTGAAGGGATTGCAGGCGCTGTTCAATCAAGACAATGGCACCGGCCGCGTGGTGCGCATGGGCGGCGGCGGTCTGCCCAACGCCGCCGAGCACATCACGCAGTGGCTCGGCAAACTCCCGGCGGATCTCAAGGCGCAGGTGGGATTCAACGGTCCCGGATTCCCGGCCGGCGGCGGCAGCGACGACTTCTCCTTCGGATGCAACGGCCTCCCTGCCTTCGGACTCGGTGCGCTCGGCTGGGACTACGGTAATTACACGTGGCACACCAACCGGGACACCTTCGACAAGATCGTGTTCGACGATCTCAAGTCGAACGCGACGCTGACGGCGATGCTTGCTTATCTCGCGTCCGAGGATCCGACGATGATCACTCGCGAGCGCGTCGATCTCGCCGCGATCGCGGCCGCGCGCGCCGCTGCCCCGCCGCCTGCCACGCCGCCTGCCGCCAATGGTGGCGGCCGCCAGTTCCGCGGCCCGACGACCTGGCCGGTGTGCGAAAAGGCGCCCCGGAAGACGGAGATGCGCCTGAAGTAACGATTCTGGCCGAACGAGGATCCGATCGGAAAACGAATCCGCGAGGGCTCCGATCTCAAGCTTCCGTGACTGACGATCGTCGGGGTGACGCCGAACGTGAAGCATCAAAGGCTCCACGAGGCGCCGAGCCTTCAGGTGTACGAACCGTTCGCACAGCAGACGCGGTGGAACGTGTTCCTGGCCGTCCGGTCGCCGGCCGCTCCCGAGGCGCTGGCGCCGGCGATCCGGGCGCATCTAGCCGCGCTCGATCCGTCGGTGCCGCTGTACGACGTGGGGACGCTCGAGGGAGCGCTCTCAGGCTCGCTCGTGACGAAGCGCGCGATGAATCAGTTGATCGGCGGGTTCGCCCTGGTGGCACTGCTGCTGGCGACGATGGGGATCTATGGCGTGATGTCGCTCAACGTGAACGACCGGGTGAACGAGTTCGGCGTGCGCCTCGCGCTCGGCGCCGAGCCGCGCCATCTGCTGCGGTTGGTAATCCGGCAGGGGATGATGCTAGCGCTGATCGGTGTGGTTGCGGGGCTGGCCGGCGCGTCGATCCTGACGGGATCGCTGCGCGGGCTGCTGTTCGGTGTGCCGCCGCTCGACCCGGTCACCTGCATCGCGATGGCAGTGCTCCTGTCGCTCGTCGCGCTCGCTGCCTGCTATGTCCCCGCGCGCCGAGCGACGCGAGCAGAGCCAAGTGCCGCTCTGCGGCACGAGTAGGCGGGCGATATCGATGAGAAGA
>JALZAE010000157.1 GCA_030948535.1 Gemmatimonadota bacterium
ATCTACGTCTTCTTCGATCGCGGCGCTGAGAAGGGCGTCGAGCGCATCGCGCTCGGCGGCACGTCGCAGGGCGGCGTTTTCGAGGCGGTGCGGTCGACCAAGGCGGTCGACGCCGCGGTCGGCGGACGCCAGGCTGAGCTGTGGGGTGACCAGCAGTGGCAGGTGCTCAAGGCGGTCATCGTCAAGCGAAATCCAAAGGTGGTCGCGATCGACATCTCGCGCACCTTCGCCTTCGCCGATGGTCTCTCGGCGGGCGAGTACGAGGGGATGCGCGAGGCCCTCGGCACGAAGTGGAGCGCCCGCTTCAAGCGCGCCGAAGGGCTGGCCGTGGACTTCATCGCATCGCGAGTGCCCGAGGAGGAAGCGTTCTATACGGAGCTGAACAAGCTGACGTGGGCGGTGATCGACACCGCGTTCTCGAGTAGCGTCATCACACCGGGGGTGACGCGGACGAGCGACGTGGTGTGGTGGATGCGGCAGCGCGTGAACGACCTGGGGCTTGGTACCTGGTTTCATCCGTCGATCGAGGTGCAGCGCAGAGGAGCGACGGATGAGCAACTCGGTCCAGACCCAGTGATTCAGAAAGGCGACGTGCTGCACTGTGATTTCGGCATCACCGCGCTGCGACTGAACACCGACACGCAGCACATGGCCTACGTCCTCGGTGACGGTGAGAGCGACGCGCCGGCCGGCCTGAAGACCGCGCTCGCCAACTCGAACAAGCTGCAGGACATCGTCATGGACGAGATGCGGCCGGGCCGGACGGGTAACGAGGTGCTGCTCGCGTCGCGTGCACGCGCGAAGCGCGAGGGAATCAGCGGAACGGTGTACACACATCCGATCGGATTGAACGGTCACGGCGCCGGCCCGCTCATCGGTCTGTGGGATTATCAGGACGGCGTGCCCGGCCGTGGCGATCATCGCGTCATCGCGAACCAGTGGTTCTCGATCGAGCTGCAAGCGACGTCGCCGGTGGCGGAGTGGGGCGGCCAGCAGGTGCGCTCGGCGCAGGAGGAGGACATGATCATCGGTGCGGACGGCAACCCGCGCTGGGCGCTCCGGCGGCAAACGGAATTCCATCTCGTGCGTTCGTCAGCGACGACGTTGCGTCCCTGATGCGAAGGCTTCGGTGCCTCGCCTTGCTCTACTGCACGGCGGGAGTCGCCGCGGCGCAGGGATCCGCGACGCCCGCGCATCGCGGCGAGATCTGGATGGGGTTCGACGCCACCAGCGGCTACAGCACCATCGAGCTCAGGCCGATGCCGATCGGCGATTCGACCGATGCCCTGTCGCTTCACATCATCGCCGTGTTCAAGGGGCGGGTGTTCGCCACGCCGCAATACGTGAGCGTAGCGCTCGTGGCCGAAACGGAGCGGCCGCGATTTCCGTCGAAGCTGGCGGTCTCGATCGTCGCGGAGGGCGCCGTGGTCTATCGCGCCCCGGTGCAGGAGGTGCTGCGCCTGCGCTCACCGACCGACGGCAAGACCATTGAGCGCGTGGCGTTCCGCATGCCCATCGCGGCCGTGAACGGGATGACGAGCGGCCATGTGGCGATCATCGCCGGCGCCGGGCGCATCGCGCTGTCCGACGACAACGTTGCCGCGCTGCGCGAGTACGCATCGCGTCTGACGGTCGTCGGCTACACGCGCGCGGTCGCCGCGGCGCAGGCGTCGACCGCGCGCGGCGCGGTGGAGACGAAGAAGGAGTGGTACGAGCCGACCCAGGTCGACGAGTTCGCCGCGCCGACGCTCCTTCCGGAGCATCCGAAATATCCGGCGGAGATCCCCGCGGAGGAGCGGGTGCGGCGGGAATTCATCATCGAGTTCGTGGTGGACACCGCGGGCTACGCCACGCTGCGCACGGCGAAGAGCACGACCGGCGGCCAGGTCGGTCCATTCGTCGAGGCGATCAAGGCGGCCATGGCGAAGTGGGAATACGCCCCGGCGAAAAAGGATGGCAAGCCGGTGGCGCAGATCGTCCGGCAGATCATCACGTTCCCGGCGCCGTCCGCGCAGCCGATGCGCTCACCTTGACATTCGGGGCGGCTTCTGCTCGCGCTGAGTGGCGTGGTGGTCGGCCTGGCGGCGGGGTTAGGGCTGGGGGTTGGGCTCGGGCGCCACGCGACCATTTTCGCTCGCGTTCCTTTATTGGCTATCTTTCTCCTATGGAAAGGAACGGAAAGGAGCTGATCATCGTCGGGGATCGAGTGCTCGTGGCGCTCGAGGACGGCGAGGATCGCACCAAGGTAGGGCTCTATCTCCCGCCCACGGCGGTGGACAGTCAACAGGTGCAGGGCGCGCGCATCGTGGCGACGGGGCCGGGGATGCCGATGCCCGACATCGGCGACATCGCGACGGACGAGCCGTGGCGCGCGCCGCACAGCGGCACGAAGTTCGTTCCGATGCAGGCCCGCGTCGGCGACTATGCGCTGTTCTTCCGCCGAGCCGCCGTGGAGATCACGTTCGAGACCGAGCGATATTTGGTGGTGCCGCAGGGAGCGATTCTGGCGCTGGTGCGCAACTGATGACTAGAGACCTCAGCTGTTGGGTGTGGGGTGTAGGGTATGGTTAGCGCGAGGATTTTCCCATACCCCACGTCCCACACCCCACACCCCACACCCCACACCCGCCTCAAGGAGTTTTGCCGTGATGTACGACGAACGCTTCATTGCCCCGATGCGCCAGGAGTTGGTGCGGTTGGGCGTGGAAGAGATGCGGACCGCCGACGAGGTGGACGCGAGGTTGAAGGGCGCGAAGGAGACGACGCTCGTCGTCGTCAACTCGATGTGCGGCTGTGCCGCGCGCAACGCGCGTCCGGCGGTGGCGGCGGCGCTGCAGAACGAGAAGCTGCCAACCGCGCTCACGACCGTGTTCGCCGGCCAGGATCCGGAAGCCACCGCGCGCGCCCGCAGCTACTTCACGGGCTACGCGCCCTCCTCTCCGCAGATCGCGCTGATGAAGGAGGGCGAGGTTGTGTTCATGCTCGAGCGCTTCCAGATCGAAGGCCGCTCCGCCGACGCGATCGCGAAAGATCTCGTCCAGGCCTTTAACGAGAATTGTTAATCGACGGGCAGATGTCCCGAAAAGCAGACGTCTGCTACTTGGCCATTCTGATCCACTTCACCAGCTCCCGATACGTCGGCTTCTTGCCGTACATGAGAAGGCCGACGCGGTAGATTCGCGCCGCGACCCACGTCGCGAGCACGCAGCCAATGAACACCGACGCCAGCGACCCCACCACTTCCCACCATGGGATGCTCAATAGCGTCATCCGCAGCGGCATCACCACGGGCGCGGAGAAGGGAAGCCACGACATCGTCTGCGCCAGCGTGCTCGTCGGGTTGAGTGTGATCGGTCCGACGAAGATGAACGACAGCACCGCCAGCATCGTGACCGGCACCGCCGCCTGCTGCGCTTCCTGCTCGCTCGTCACCATCGCGCCCACCGCGGCGAACAGCGTGCAGTAGAACGCGATGCCGAACACGAAGAACAGAATCACCGCGATGATGAAGCCGAGGGTGAACGTCGGCACGACGAACGCCGGCGATGGGGCGGCCGCGACCGCCGCGTTGCCGCCGTTCGAGCCCATTCTCGCGATGAGGGGGCCGAGCTGCGTCATCAGGAACGCGGCCATGGCGTACCAGATCATCTGCTGCGTCAGGCCGACGCCCCCGACGCCGATCACTTTGCCGGCGAGCAGCGTCTCCGCCGGCACGCTCGACACGATCACCTCGGCCGTTCGCGTCGTCTTCTCCTCCATCACACCGCGGAGCACGTTCTGGCCGAAGATGATGATCGAGAAGTAGAGCAAGAACGCGAGCCCGTATCCGACGACCGTCGCGGCCATTCCCGAGCCGCCGCGTCCGTGCTCGTCCAGCCGCTGCATCGACACCGATCCGCGTACGGCGGTGATCGAGTCGATTTGAGCGGCACTCACGCCACTGGCCGACAATCGCTGCGCAATGACCGAGTTCTTGATCGCGCGCTCGATGACGTCGCGCGTCGGGAGCGATGTCGCATCGCGCCCTTCGTAGCGCGCGCTGTGGCTGCGCACCGACGCGCTGTCGAAGACGAGGTAGCCGCTGGCGCGCTTGTCCATCA
This sequence comes from Gemmatimonadota bacterium, assembly GCA_030948535.1. GTDB lineage: Bacteria > Gemmatimonadota > Gemmatimonadetes > Gemmatimonadales > Gemmatimonadaceae > JALZAE01. The sequence continues at coordinate 4,101 of JALZAE010000157.1, forward strand.
CCTCGTGCGCGGCGGTGGACTCGGACTGAGCGAGCTGCGCGGGCGCCACCACACGAAGTCGCGCGCGCGCG
>JALZAE010000196.1 GCA_030948535.1 Gemmatimonadota bacterium
CCGACGGAACCAGGCGCGCCATCGAAGTGATGATAGGCCGCTGGCCCATTGCCGCGCGCCGGCCCGCCGCCCGCTGAGAGCGGCGCGATCTTCGACAGGCGCGCGAGAATTTCGTCGCTCGGCACTACGTGCTCCCACGTCAGATCCCGCATCTCGCCGACGGGCATCAGCTCGATGAATCGCACGTGCCACGGATGCTCGAGCGTCAGCCGCGCGAAATCTTCGAGCTCGTCGTCGTTGATGCTGCGCATGACGACGACGTTGATCTTCACCGGACCAAGCCCGGCACGCTCGGCGGCGAGCGCGGCAGCAATCGGATCGAAGGAAATGTTCCGGCGCGAGATCGCCGCGATGCGATCGGGCCGAAGGCTGTCGGCGCTCATGTTCACGCGATCGAGTCCGGCCGCCTTGAGCGTGGGCGCCATCTCGGGGAGCTTCGCGCCATTCGTCGACAGCGCGATGTCCTGGATACCCGGCACCGCTCGCAGCATCGCGATCAGGCGCTCGAGATTCGGACGAATCGTCGGCTCGCCGCCGGTGATGCGGAGCCGCGTGAGCCCGTGCGGCGCGAGCTGGCGCACGATCTCCGTGATCTCTTCGTAGCTCAGAATTTCGGCCTTCGGCAGCCACGGCAGTCCTTCCGCGGGCATGCAATACACGCAGCGAAAATTGCAGCGATCGGTGACCGAGATGCGGAGATACTCGATGCCGCGCCCGAACTGGTCGACAAGGACGCTCACGTGTGCTGCTCGCTCTTCACGCCGCATGGATCGACCCATTCGCGCGTCCCATCGACGTACGCTTCGCGCTTCCAGATCGGCACGCGTCGCTTGAGCTCCTCGATCACGAATCGCGATGCATCGTACGCCGCGGCGCGCCGGGGGTGCGCGACCGCGACCGCCACGCTCGCCTCGCCCAGCTCGAGCGCGCCGAGTCTATGCTCGACAACCACGTGCTCGGTATCGAATCGCTTTGCCGTCTCCGCGACGATGGCCTGCATCTCCCGCAGCGCCATCGCCTCGTAGGCCGAGTACTCGATGCCCGTCACCGCGCGACCGTCATTGACGTCGCGAACAGTGCCGACAAAGAGGATGGCGGCGCCGCAGGCGGGATCCGCCACTTCAGCAAGCACGGCGGAGACGTCGAGCGGATGCGTCGTGATCGCGGCTCGCACTCAGCCGCCAGCCACGGGCGGAATCACCGCCAGCTCGTCGCCGGCTCGCAGCGCGTGATCTCCGCGCGCGTACGCGAGATTCACCGCCATCAATGGCTTTGGCGGCAACTGGTCACCGCCAGGAAGCGCGCGAATGCTCGCCAGCGCGTCGGCCACGGTCGCGCCCGGCGCGAGCGTGAGCTGGACCGAGGTACGACCCAGCACGTCGGCGTAGGAGGCGAACAGCAGCGCGGTGATGGTCATGATGATCTAACACTCGTGGGCGCTGAAGTGATCCGATCAACGTCTAAGGAGAAACCACAGATTACGCAGATTGCACAGATTTCGCCTTGGGGCGCCGCTTTGGAATCTGCGCAATCCGTAAAATCTGTGGTTTCGATATGCCGCCGGTGCGAAAACAAAGGGCTCCCGCGACGATCGCGTGGAGCCCGCCCTCCCAGACGCTCCGAGCCAATCGGAAGTGCTTACGCGACTGACGGTTCGTCCGACGTCTCGTCATCCTCGAGGTCCGACATCTCCACCTGGGCAACCATCGCACGTAACTCTTTCGACGGTTTGAACACCGGTACGGGCCGGGCGGAGACCTCCACCGGCGAGCCCGTGCGCGGGTTGCGCGCCATGCGGGTCTTCCGGCGGCGGATTTTGAATGTGCCGAAGCCGCGAACCTCGATGTTCTTTTGCTCGTGCAACGCCTCCTTGATCGCCTCTAGAAAAGCATCAACGACGCGCGCACAATCCTTCTTTGAGATCATCGGCCCGGCGGTGCGGGCGATCTGCGTCGTTACCCGCTCGACAAGGTCGGCTTTGGTCATTCAGAAAACCTCGGTAAGGCGCCTTCGCCCACATGGCTCAGAGTGGATCGAAGTTAGGACGTCAGTTCACAGGTGTCAAGCGTTTGGCTCGCTTGCACTTATGCTCGCGTGGTTCGTGATCGTGTCGCACCGGCGGCAGATCGCACAGCTCCCATAAACTCGGCGAATAGCGGGCGAGCGTCGTGCGGTCCGGGCGCGGCCTCGGGATGATACTGCACCGCAAAGACCGGCAGTTCGCGGTGACGCATCCCCTCGATCGTGGCGTCGTTGAGGTTGATGTGCGTCACCTGAAGATCCGGTGCGCCCGGCACGTGGTCCGCATCGCCGCTCACCGCGAAGCCGTGATTCTGCGACGTGATGAGGACGCGCCCGCTCGCCAGCTCTCGCACGGGATGATTTCCGCCCCGATGACCATAGGTCATCTTCGTCGTCGTGCCTCCGAAGCTGAGACCGATCAGCTGATGCCCCAAGCAAATGCCCAGCATCGGGACCTCGCGCGACGCGAGCGTTCGAATGATTTCCGGGGCGTACGTCACCGCTGCAGGATCGCCCGGGCCGTTCGCCAAAAACACGCCGTCCGGCTCGAGCTCGAGCGCCGTCTCCGCGCTCGTCGTCGCGGGGACAACCGTGATCCGGCATCCGTTATCTGCGAAGAGGCGCAGAATATTTCGCTTGATCCCATAGTCGTACGCCACAATATGATGCGACGCGCTTGCATCACCCCACGCGAACGACTTCTCGGTGGACACGACCGACGCTAGGTCGAGCCCTTCCATCGACGGGCAGCTCCGCAGCGCTGTGAGCGCTTCCTCACCGGGCCGTTCGCCCGCGCCGATGACGCCGCGCATCACGCCCGACGACCGCAAGTGCTTGGTCAGCTTTCGCGTATCGATGCCATCGATCACCGGCACGCCCGACTCGCCAAGCCAGCTGACGAGGTCCCCGGAAGCGCGCCAGTTGGAAAACTCGGTCGAAAACTCCCGCACGACGACGCCGGCGATCTGCGCGCCGGGCGACTCTGGATCTTCCGTATTCACGCCGTAGTTGCCGATCATCGGCGCCGTCATGACGACGATCTGTCCGCGATACGACGGGTCGGTGAAGACCTCCTGGTATCCGGTCATGTTCGTCGTGAAGACGACCTCGGCGACGGCGGGTGCATCGCCGCCGATCAGGCTGCCGTAAAAAAGGGTTCCATCCTCGAGGAGAAGGAACCCTGGGCGACGCTCGGCTCGCACCGGAGCTAGGGCTTCTTGGTGGCGGGCGTCGGCGGCGACTTCACCGGCGCCGCCGCGGGCGTCACCGGCTGCGTCGGCAGCGGCACCGCGGGCGCGACACCAGTCGGCGACGTGGGCGTGCGCGCCGGTGCTTGCTGTTGCGAGAGCGGCTTGTCGAGAATCGACTGCGGCCCGCGCGCGCGGCTCGTCATGATCTGCAGCGTGAGAGCGAGGAAGAGGAGAATGCCCGCCCCCCACCAGGTCATCTTCGTGAAGATCGTCGTCGCCTGGCGGGTTCCGACGAAGGCATCGGCCGATGACGACGCGCCGCCAAAGCTTGCGGCGAGACCGCCGCCCTTCCCCGATTGGACGAGGATGGCGCCGACGAGCATCAAGCTGTCGAGGAAGAGCAGAACGAGCAGAAACCTGTACATCGCGGGGACCGGTGGAGGTGTCGTAACCGTTTCAAGCTACGCCGCTTACACGAGCAAATCAACCCCGCATATGCGCGCCCAGGGATCGGGCTCCATACTCGCTCCACCGACCAGCAGACCATCGACGTTCGAGGCTGCAAGGAGCGACGCAGCGTTTCCTGGGTTCGCGCTTCCGCCGTACAGAATTGGGACGTCGGCCGCCTTGGCGCCGACGACGTCGCGCAACGCATCCCGCAGGACGGAGTGGACTTCGGCCGCATCGTCGGGTGTGGCGGTACGGCCCGAGCCAATCGCCCACACGGGCTCGTACGCGACGAGCATTCCCGCCACGTGCGTCGGATCGATCAGCGAGATGCCTGCATGCAGCTGGCGCAGACAGACGCTGCTGGTCTCGCCGCGCTCGCGCTGATCGATCTTCTCGCCGACACACAGCATGGGCGTCAGCCCGGCGCGCGCGGCGGCCGCGCACTTCTTGGCCGTCTCCTCATTGGTCTCGCCGAACACGTGGCGTCGTTCAGAGTGACCGACCAGGGCGATCCTCGCGCCGGCGTCGCGCGCGATCGGCGCCGACGTCTCGCCGGTGAAGGCGCCTTTATCCTCCCAAAAGATGTTCTGCACGCCGACCATGATGTCGGAGCGTCCCTTGATCGCCTCGGCCACCGTCGAGAGCGCGGCGGCCGGCGGAAAAATGATCACCGTGCGATCGCTGTGACGTACATGACGCGCGAGAAAATTCCGCATGAATTCTTTCGCGTCGCTCGGGCCGTGATTCATCTTCCAGTTTGCGGCGAACACCGGCTTACGCATCAGTCGGTCTTCTCGTCGAGCACCGCCACACCCGGAAGGGTTTTTCCCTCGAGAAACTCCAGCGACGCGCCGCCGCCGGTGGAGACGTGACTCATCGCGTCGGCAAGTCCGAACTCGACGACCGCGGCCGCCGAGTCGCCGCCACCGACGATCGTGGTCGCACCGGACTTGGTGGCGCGCGCCATGGCTTCGGCGACCGCCCTGGTGCCTTGATCGAACGGCGGCGTCTCGAAGACGCCCATCGGTCCGTTCCAGATGATCGTCTTCGCGCGCTCGATCTCTCCCGCAAACTGCTGCGAGGAGTTTGGACCGATGTCGAACATCGCCGAGTCCGCGGGAATGGCATCGCGAGGCACCGGCCGCGCAGGTTGCCCAATAGCCGTCGCGACGAGCGCATCCGTCGGCAGCACGATCTTGTCGCCGGAGCGCGCCATCAGCGTCTTCGCCATGTCGACGCGGTCCGGCTCGACGAGTGACGAGCCCGTTTCCAGTCCCATCGCCTTGAAAAAGGTGCACGCCATCGCGCCGCCGATCAGCAAGCGATCGACCTTCGGCAGCAAGCTCTCGATGACATCGATCTTGCCGGAGATCTTCGCGCCGCCGAGCACCGCGCCGAACGGCCGGGCCGGATCCTGGAGCGCTCCGCCGAGGTAGCGCAGCTCCGCGTCCATCAGCAGTCCGGCCACGGCGGGCTTGAGACAGCGTGCGACGCCCTCCGTCGACGCGTGCGCGCGATGTGCCGCGCCGAACGCGTCGTTCACGTAGCAGTCACCGAGCTCGGCCAGTGCGCGGGCGAGTCGCTCGTCGTTCTTTTCTTCGCCGCCCAAAAAGCGTGTGTTCTCGAGCAGCAGAATTTCACCGGCGCCGAGCGCGTGCGTGGCACGCATGGCTTCATCCGAATCCGTCGACTCGACGAACGTCACGGTCCGCGGCGTCAACGATTGCAGATGCCGCGCGATCGGCTCCAGCGAGTACTTCTCGTCCGCCTTTCCTTTCGGCCGGCCAAGGTGCGAAAGCAGAATCACCCTTGCGCCGCGCCCGGCCAGGAACTCAATCGTGGGCAGTGCCGCCCGGATGCGCGTGTCGTCGGTGACGTTGTAGTCATCGTCCTGCGGCACATTGAAGTCCACACGGACGAGCGCGCGCTTACCGCGCAGCTCTCCCTCGGTGAGGTCGCGAACCGTTTTCTTACTCATGGTAGTTGCCGGCGGCGGCGACGCAGGTGCAGCCACGCCGAGAAGAGGGCGATGCCGATGCCGAGCACGAACAGATACATGGCATAGTACGAGTAGGCCCAGTACCGATTGTATTCGTTGATGTTGTCGAAGCGGAACGACGACACGACGATGGCTTTGTTGGAGACGCGCTTCATGCCGGCGTAGGCATACGCGTACAGCGCGGCACCTCCCGCCATCAGCAGAACACCGATCGCATCGCGAACGCGATCGGCGCGGGAGACGACGCCCGTCACGCGAAACTCACAACGATGCGCCGATGAACCGAACGAGATCGACGCAGCGCGCCGAGTAGCCCCACTCGTTGTCGTACCAGCCGCAGACCTTCACGAGCATGCCGTCGATGACGTTGGTGCTCTTCGCGTCGAGGATGCACGAGTGCGGATTGCCGATGTAGTCGGAGGAGACGAGCTCCTCCTCGGTGTACTGGAGAATTCCTTTGAGCGGCCCTTCCGCGGCGAGCCGAAACGCGTTGTTCACCGCGTCGACGGTCGCCGTCTTCTCGACGGCCACTACGAGATCCGTGAACGACACATCCGGCGTCGGCACCCGCACGGCGATGCCGTCGATCTTTCCCTTCACTTCCGGGATCACCAGCGATGTCGCCTTGGCCGCGCCGGTGGTGGTCGGGATCATCGACATCGCGGCGGCGCGCGCCCGCCGGAGA
>JALZAE010000235.1 GCA_030948535.1 Gemmatimonadota bacterium
GGCGCGGCGAAAATGGAGCTCCGCGTTTGGCTGAAGATCGGCGTAGCCGATGCGCGCGAGCGCCTCAGCGGTGTAGCCCGCGCCGAAGTTCTCCTCGAGACCGACGCCGGCCGAGAGTCCTTCGACGCGATTGTACCGCAGCAGGCCGTGGTCGAAGCCGTAGAGCAGCTTCGGTCGCTCCGGGCCCCAGCCCGGCTGCAGGCTGAAGCTCAGCGACTTCACCAGCTCATCGCGCGCGGCGAGATCGAACTGTACTTCGCCAGGATCGAAGATCGACGGCGGCAGCTCCGAAGAATGCGCCAACGCCACGGTATCGCAGGGTACGCGGATCACCACGGCAAGAGACCGATCGTACTCGAGCCTCGTGCGCTTGAGCGTGTCGGTGGGACCTTTGGGGCAGCGCAGGCTCTCGAGATCGTCTTCATTGCCGTAGCCGCGAGCGACGTGGCGCGCCTTGATGGCGCTGTCGCGCTGCGCTTTGGGCATCGCGCGCAGACTGTCCCGCCACGCCTGCCTGATGCGGCGCAGGCTGTCGGCTACGTTGGGTCCACCGACGGTGACCGTGACGCCGGCCTCGTAGCTCTGCTGCCGCAGGGAGTCGGCCTTGCTGAGCGCAATTGGCGCCAGCGCCAGATCGCCGTTCACGCTGTTGTAGCGATAGCTCTGATTCGCCTCGAAGGGTGTCGACATGAATCCGACTTTCGCGCGCCCCTCGATGCTCTCGAGGCGCGGCAGCCAGAACCTGCCTTCGTACAGTCCGTACTCGACCGTGAACGCGGCGAGATTGAGCTCCATCGGACTGATCATCGGCTTGACGAGCGCGGGCACATCGTCGAACGCGTGCGGATCGTCCTCGAGCACGAACTTCCAGATGTCGAAGGTCTCCGACGGCCGATAAGCCGCGCGAACGAGCTGGCCCGACTCGACGTCAAACCAGAGCGACCCGACGATGAGATCGGGCCTCGGCTTGCGTGCCGTGACGCGAATCTCGCGTAGCCTCACTCGCTTGCCATCGGGAAGGAGGAAGCTCGCCGAGTCGCCGCTCGCGTACTTGTAGTATGCCTCGGCGCTGTCAGTCAGCGGATGCCGGAAGAGTCCCTCATCGACGCGGGACATCGTCGCGGGGCCGGTCATCACGAGCAGCTTCTCCTTGCCCGGATAATACGGGATGGCGTTCGCGTCCATCATGTCGCCGAGCACGCGCGCGCCCGGGAATGCCAGCGGGATCGCCGTGCGTTGTCCCAACACGTCGACGTACGCGCCGACGCCTCGCTGCCATCGCACACGCGATGCGTTCTCGTTGCGGAAGGCGAGACGCTCGCGCCCGAAGGCCCGGAATCCGAGACCGGCGCTGATGCGTTGCTTGGAGACGGCATCGTAGCTCAGCAGCGCGTTGTCCTGCCGGATGCGCGCGTCTCGTGCACGGATGACGATGTCGCGGGCTGTGGCATCCTTGTAGGCAGTCGCGACGAGCTCGGGCGTCAGCGGAATGAAGAGGCGCATCTTCCGGTGCTCGCGACTCGCCGCGTTGTCGGCGGCTCGCTTCGCCGCCGCCGCGCTCATGTTGGCCGCACGCGTGGAGTCCTTGACGCTGTCCGCGCCGGTGCGAACTCGGACGCCGATCTGGATGGCGAGGGCCGCGGAGAGGATCGTCAGCATGGCGGGGGAGAGTATGAGGAGAGTGCTACTGCCGATGTTTACGCGCCCGGGGGGCGAGGGGTTTCTGTTTTCGGCTGCCGGCAATCTCACATGCACCATGCGTGCGTACTGTTGGGCGCGATCAGACGGGCTGTACTGCTCAGCGCTGTCCGGAGGAGCGATCAGGGCGTGTCACTCCAGCGGGACAGGGCGCCGATGACCAACGGCGGTACCCGGGAGATCCCGAGCACCGCCGTTGGCCGTCAGTTCTGCGAACACATCGAGCGCTACATCACGCGTTGCGGTCGGTGCATCCGTGAAAGTTGGGGTTCGCCCGTTCGTCGGTGACGATCGGAAGATTGACGTCGCTGCCATAGGTCAGACCGCGATAGTGCGTGCCGATCGGGAAGGTATTCGCCGGGGTGCGACCGTACTGGCGAATCAGCCGGCGCAAGTCCCCAAGACGCTGCCCGCGGCCAAACGTCCACAGCGCCTTCTCGCGGAATAGCAAATCGAGCCGCTTTGCATCGGTACCCGGATCTACCAGCGGTGGCAGCACGGCCGGCTGAATATCAGCGACTTTCGGCGGTGCCGCCCGAAGTGCGTTGAGAATCGCCAGCATTCCGGCGTTGTCGCCCGCCTTGAACTTGCCTTCGGCCTCGACCAGTCGGGCGTCGGTTCCATTCGCAACCGCGATTGGCGAGCTTCGCCCCCAAAGATTGGTCGTACGGGAGAAGGTGAAGCCATCCTGCGATTTCACCGTGTCCTTGATCGGGTTCGATGCGCCGCACGCGGCCGAGCCGCAGCTGTACCGCACTGATCCCAACCGCGGATCGTTGAGCGAGAAGAAGGGAATAGCGTTCAACACGAGCAGGTTGCGCGCATTCCCCTCGAGGCTGTCGCCAATGGTGTAGCGACGAGCGCTCGCGCCCTGCGACCAAATGATGTTGTCGCCAGACGTGGTGGCAAAGGTCTGGTTATACACAAAGCCCGTCGGAACGACCGAGGCGACGCCGTTCGCCGTCTGCACGGCGAGCACTGCATCGGCCTGACGGCCGAGACCAAGCAACAGACGCCCTTTGGTGACCTGGAGCGTCCACCTGATCGTATCGTTGAGGGCCTTCTCGCCCGTAGACGCGGTGGCCGACGTCAGCGCGGTTGTCGCCAGGCCGGAATCGACCGAAACGAGCCCCCTCGCAAATACCTCGGCTACCGGCAGCGGCATCCCCGAGGTCGGGGGCAAACCACTAAGCGGACCGGCCGTCGCGGTGAAATCGCTCAGCGGAATACCGTTGCAGAAATCAGACGCCAGCTGCAGCTCTGCGAAGCCGCGAGCCAGGTACATCTCGGCCAGTTGCCAGGGCGTGGTGCCAGCCGGGGGAAATGCGCGGAGCGCGGCGATGGCCTGGTTGGCCGACGTACGTACCCGGGCCAGCGACCGGACCATGGTAGTGATCGAGCCGTTGTTCTCCTGAATTCTCCGCTCGTCGGTTTCGTCGTTCTGCACGAACGTCGAGCTGGTCGACCACTCGTCGGCCAGGAGACCGCCAAAGAGCCAGGTGCTCTCGGCGCCCGCGGTGATGTTGCGGAAGCGCTGCAGTGTTCCAATACGCGCCGCCTCGGCGCCAGAGCCATCGGTTGAGGACAGCGTTTTCGGATCGATGATGTCGGGGTCCGGTGCGTTGAGCAGCGGATCGGTGATCGAGTGGCATCCCTGCGCCAATGTGGTGGCGACCGCGATGAACCCGGCCATTGCGGCGATCCGTGCGCCGCGTCGAAGAGTCATGTTCACGTGGGAATATCCTCGTTGGGCATCTAGAAGCTAGAAGCCGAGATTGAGGCGGAAGATGAAGTAGCTGGGCGGTCCGAGCGTCTGGAAATCGTCCGGGTTGTTCGTATCTTCGCTGGCGAGACGG
>JALZAE010000236.1 GCA_030948535.1 Gemmatimonadota bacterium
CACAACTGGATCAGGATGCGGGCGGGGCGAGGTTGCCGCAGGCGACGATCGTCTCCGGATTCGCCGCGGAAGCCTGCACGGTCACGAAGAAGGATCCGGATGTCGGTGTGGCCATCGGGACTGTCGCGACACCGGAGCCGCGCCCATTGCTACCGATCTTCACCGCCTGGTATGCACCGGCCGGGCCGATCACGCCTTCGTCCTGGCCACACTGTCCGCGACGCAACTGCCATGGATGGAGCCCGCCCGGCGTCGCGTTCGAGAGATTGACCGAGAGGTCGGTATTTCCCGCGCTCTTGCCCGGCTGCATGATGGCGGTGCCATTCATCTGTACCGCTCCGGCGAGAGTTGCCGGAGTGACGAGCGATCCGCGCCAACGGGTATTCACGTAGGCGTCGGCGGTGACCTCGGTCACAGGATCGTGCTTGACCAGACCACAAGCGCCGAGGAGTAGTGATGATGCGGCGACCGCAATCGACAGGGCCTTACGTGGAAACATGTATCCTCCATAGGATCGTTTGACGCCGCTGATCAGTCGTGCAGAATGCGGCGAGCGGCCAGAAGCGACTCCCGTAATGACCAGTCTTACAACTGAATATTAACTGCAATGGCCGCTCGATGGGCTCACGACCGCGTCCGCCATCTCGGTCTCACCGATCAACAGCGGCGCGACCTCGTCGAGTACCTGAAATCGCTAGACACGGTTTTGCAGCGCTGGTGACCTGACGTCGTCGCTTCGGTTTCTGTGATGACGGCCTTGGCCTACGACGCGCGAATCGTCCGTCGTCGCCTGAAGAGCCGCCACCCGAACACCGCGACCACGATCGCGCCGACCACGACCGTCGCCTCGAGAATGTGATTCCGGAGCGCCGGTAGATTGCTGCCGAACTCGTAGCCCAGCAACGCGTAGAAGATCGACGCGGCCAGCGCGCCCGTCGCGTTGTAGCTCATGAATTTGCCGAAGGGCATCCGGGCGACGCCCGCCGTCATCGGAATCACGATGCGCAGGACGGCGGTGAAGCGGCCCCAGAACGCCGCGCTCGCGCCGCGCCGCTCGAAAAATCCGTGCGCGCGCATCAACCTCGCCTCGGAGAGATGGATGTAGCGGCCGAATTTTCGCAGCAGCCGCAACCCCACCCACACGCCGAGTCCGTATCCCGCCGCGCCACCGATCACACCGCCGAACGTGCCCGCGGCGATCACGGCCCAGAGCGAAAACTTTCCGCGGGCCGCGAAGGCCGCGGCGGTGATGAGACTGGTCTCGGCGGGCAACGGCAGCCCGATGTTCTCCAGGATGACGAGTACGACAATCAGGGCGTAGCCGTAGTGCAGGAGCCAATGCGTGAGTTCGTGCATCATGCCGGATGATAGCCGTGACAGACGCGCTGATCGAGCCGTCTACATAGGACGCGGACTCGTCGCCCGTCTGCCGCGCTTTCGTCTCTCTCGTGCACTGCCACCGGTCCTGAATGCCTCAAGAACAGATCGCCCAACCCTCCGACGCCGCGGCTCACGCCGACATCCACTTCGGGTGCATCGGATGCGGCGCCTGTTGCGATCAACCGCCCGACGTGCGGATGGTCGAAGCGCTGTCGGTCGCGGACGCGTTCATCATGCAGCTCGAGTACGCGCGGGCGACCCTGCCGCGGGCCGGACGAGAGGAGGCGGTGCGCATCCGCGGCGGGTTCGGGACCGAGGGGCTAACCGTCTATCGCCCTCATGATCCCCAGATGATCGCGACGAGCATGCGCGATCATTTTCGCGCGCAGGGTGACGTGGTTGTCACCACGCGGCCGAACGACGACATCGAGCACCACATCTTCACCATCGCGCGCCCGCTCAATCTCACGCTCCAGGCGCGCTGTCCCGCACTCGGCGAAGACGGGCTGTGCGGCGTCTACGAGCGGCGGCCGGCGATGTGCCGCACCGTGCCGCTCGGATGGACGGTCCCCGATGCCCTCGCGGCCGCGTATCTCGGTGCGTTCACGAAGCGGCCCGGCTACAAGTGTGACACGAGTCCCAACGCGCCGGTCATGTTCCGCGATGGCGAGCTTGTCTCGTTGGAGTACCGGGCCGAGCGCGACCGAGCGGCGGCGTTGTCGGGCGCCGAGGCCCACCGACTTGCTGTGCTGCTGGTGCGCGGCGGATCCGAAGGATGGCCGCTCATCCCGACGCTGCCCGAGATTCTCGAGCAGACATCGACTCGTCTGCTGCTCCCGCTGAGCGTGAGCTTCATGCCGATGGTGGCCGCAGGGATCGCGACGGAGACATCGATTGTCCGCGCCGCCGGGCAACAGCTCGAGCTCATGCGCTCCGAGCGCGAGAAAAATGCGGGTGCCCGCGATCGGCTCGCGATCGCGGCGACGCCGACGAAGGAATATCTGCTTCGAAATGGCATCGAGGCGCTGCTCGACGATCTGTCGCGCGCCACGGAACGATTCGCCCGACCGGGATTCATGCACCAGTGGCGCCAGCGCGATCTGACGAAGAAGCGCGTCGTCAATTATGCCGATGCGAGCGCGCGCCGTCGCTAGCGCCTGTCGCGCGCTCAGCTGGAGCGTTTTCGGTATTGACGGACCGCCACGGTGAACACCACGACGCCAATCGCGCCGAGCGCGGCGATGTGCCGCGACACATCGGCGAATCCTGCGCCCTTGAGCAACACGGCGCGCATCAGCGCCACGAAGTGCGCGATCGGATTGATCTCAGCCAACCATTGCGCCCACTCGGGCATGCCGCGCACTGGGGTGAACAGGCCGCTCATCAACAGATAGACCATGAGGAGCGAGAAGGTGACGAACATCGCCTGCTGCTGCGTCTCGACGAGCGTCGAGATGAAGAGGCCAATGCCAAGCGCGCCGATCAGATAGATCGCCGCGGCGAAGAAGAAGAGCGCGAGACTGCCGCGCATTGGCACGTGGAGCAGGAAGCGGGCGGCGGTCAGCCCCAGCCCGAAGTCGAGCATCGCGAAGCTCCACAGCGGCATCAGCTTTGCGGCGATGAAGGTCGAGCGGGCGATCGGCGTCACGTTGAGCTGGTCGAGCGTGCCGGTCTCCTTCTCCCGCACGATGTTCATCGCGGTCAACAGCGTGCCGATCATCGTCACCAGCACGACGAGGATGCCGGGGACCATGTAGTCGCGATAGTTGAGCTCGGCGTTGTACCAACCGCGCCTGCGGATCTCGATTACGGAATGACCGCGCGCCGGCGTGAGCTCGCCGTGCGCGCCGATCACCGCGGACATCGGACTCACCTGCGTCGCCAGCTCGGAGGAATATCGGGCCAGAATGGCGCTGGCGTACGACTCCGTCACGCCCGCGGCGGCGCCGTCTTCCGCGTTGAGGATGAGTTGCACGCTCGCGCGATGCTCGCGCACTAGACCGCGCTCGAATCCCTCGGGCACCACGAGGATCATCTCGATGCGGCGAGCGAGCATCGCCTCGTCCGCGCTCGCGGTGGACGACGACGCTTCCGTCGGCACGAATCGGCCGGACGCCGCCAGCCGGTTCACCACGCCTCGGGACATCGCGCTGTGGTCCTGATCGACGACGAACACGCGGGCGCTCCGCAGCTCGAACGTCGCGGCGTTCGAGAGCACGAGCAGCTGGATGATCGGCATCACGAAGATCATCCCGATGAGCGTGCGGTCGCGCACGATCTGCAGAAATTCCTTGCGAAGCAGAAAGCGAAGCGCGCGCATCGTCAGTCCAACCGGGGCTTGAAGCGCCGAATCGCCGCCAGCAGTAGCACCACGAGCATCAGCGCGAGCACGGCGATCTCACGCCAGAGATACTCGACGCCGACGCCCTTGAGCATGATGCCGCGCGAGATGACGATGAACCATCGCGCCGGCGCGACGTACGTGATGGGCCGCAGCCAGGCGGGCAGACTCGAGACCGGAAAGATCATTCCCGAGAGGAGCGCGTTCGGGAGCATCGTGCCCGCCATCGCCGCCAGCATCGCGGCTCGCTGCGACGACGTCACCGCGGCAATCAGCACACCGAGCGCGAGTCCAACCATCGAGTAGAGCAGGCTCGCGCCGAGCAGCAGCGCAAGGCTACCGCGAAAGGGAACGTGAAAGACGAGCCATGCCGCGAGCAGCGCAGTCAACACGTTGCCGAGCGCCAGCAGCAGGTACGGCAGCACCTTGCCGAGGATGATCTCCCATGGGCGGAGCGGCGAGACGAGCAGAATCTCGAGCGTGCCGCGCTCCTTCTCGCGCGAGAGGGAGATCGCCGTCATGAGCGTGGTGATGAGCGTCAGCACGAGCGCGATCAGTCCCGGCACGAACAGGTTGACGCTTTTCAGCGTGGGGTTGAATCGCATGCGCAGCTGAGGAACGATCTGCACTGCCTGGCCAGTTGCGCGAAGCTCGCCCTGGTACGCGGCGATCACGGCGGCCGCGTACACCTGCATCGTGCTGCCGGTGTTCGGATCCGAGGCATCGACGATGAGTAGAACGCGCGCCGGCGTCCCCTCCGCCAATCGCTCGGCGAATCCGGCCTGGAACACGAGCGCCACATCGGCAGCGCCGCGACGAAAGAGCGGCTCCACGGACGCTGTCGTCGCCGTCACGGCGACGACCTCGAACCGCGAGTTTCCAGCGAAGCGATTGCGCAGCGCGATCGTCGCGTAGTCGGGCGCGGGATCGACCACCACGAGTCGGACGCTCGTCACGTCGTTGCGCAGCGCGAATCCGAACAGGACGACCATCGCGAGTGGTAGCAGGATCAGGATCGTCAGCGTCTGCCGGTCGCGCAGGATGTGCCGCGATTCCTTGACGATGAACGCGCGAAGCGCCGAGCTGCGAGCGGCCATCGATCGTCCTTCAGTCCGCGGCGGCCGCGGCGGCCGCGGCGGTCGCCGCCGCCGGTCGCGCCAGTCGCACGAACAGATCGTCCAGCGTCGCGACGGCGAACTTCTCCTTCAGCTCCCGCGGCGTTCCGAGCGCGGCGATCCGTCCCTCCACCATGATCGAGATCCGGTCGCAGTACTCCGCTTCGTCGAGGTAGTGCGTCGTGACGAAGACGGTCGTGCCGCGCGAAGCAGCGCCGTAAATCATCTCCCAGAATTGCCGCCGCGTGATGGGATCGACGCCGCCGGTGGGCTCGTCGAGAAAGACGACGGCGGGCGCGTGCAGCATGGCGACGGAGAAGGCGAGCTTCTGCTTCCAGCCGAGCGGGAGGGAAGCGACGCGACCGTCGCCGGCGGCTTCGAGCCGCAGCTCGCGAAGGAGCGCATCGCCGCGATCGCGGATCTCGGCGTCGGTAAGGCCGTAAATGCCACCGTAGAGCGTGATGTTCTCGCGCACCGTGAGGTCGTCGTAGAGTGAGAAGCGCTGGCTCATGTAGCCGATGTGCCGCTTCACATCTTCGGCCCGCGTCAACACGTCGAATCCGGCGACTGCGGCTTGGCCAGACGTCGGTGCTAGCAGCCCGATCAGCATCTTGATGGCGGTCGTCTTGCCGGCACCGTTCGCGCCGAGGAATCCAAAGACTTCGCCCTCACGCACGTCGAAGGTGATGGCGTCGACCGCGGTGAATTTACCGAAGCGGCGCGTCAGGTCGTGCACGTCGATCGCGACGGTCATGCGGCCGAGGCTTGCTCGAGCTTTTCCGGCTCGCCCATCAGCGCCATGAAGGCGTCCTCGATGCCGGCGGCGATTGTTGCGACCCGCGCGTCTGCGAAGCCATGCGCCGCGAGATGGGCGCGCAGCTCCGCGGCGATCTGGTCGGGCGGCATCGCATCACGCGAGTCCGTGTAGTGCAGCTCGTCGCCGAAGGGATACACGGACGCCGCGTGCGGGTATTCGCGCAGCGCCGTTATCAGCTTGTGGCGATCGGTCGAGCGCACGGAGAACAGGGGATGCGGGTAGCGCGCCGCGATTGCCGCGGGCGTATCGATGGCGAGGATGCGTCCCTGTTGGATCAGCGCGACGCGATCGCAGCGGGTCGCCTCATCCATGTAGGGCGTCGAGACGAGGATTGGCAGACCGGATGCTTTGAGCGTGGCGAGCAAGTCCCAGAACTCGCGACGCGAGACGGCATCGACGCCGGTCGTCGGCTCGTCGAGGAAGAGGATGTCCGGCCGGTGCACGAGCGCGCAGCACAACGCGAGCTTCTGTTTCATGCCGCCCGAGAGCGCGCCCGCGCGACGATCGCGGAATGGCTCGATCTGCCGATAGATCGGCGCGATGATCGCCCGGCCCTCGTCGATGTTCGTGCCGAACACCGAGGCGAAGAAGCTCAGATTTTCCTTCACGCTCAGATCGGGATAGAGCGAGAAGCGGCCCGGCATGTAGCCGACGCGCGCGCGGATCGCCCAAAGGTCGCGCACGACGTCCAGCCCGAGCACCGTCGCCGCGCCCGCGCCGGGGATGAGAAGGGTGGCCAGGATGCGGAAGAGCGTTGTCTTTCCCGCTCCGTCCGGACCGACAAGACCGAACAGCTCGCCCTGCTTCATCTCGAACGAGACGTCATCGAGCGCAATGGTGTCGCCGAAGCGTTTGCTCACGCCCCGCAATTCGGCCGGTGGCGCGGTCACGACGGCGGCGCTCGCGTGGCGGAGAGGGAGAGATCGGCGGGCATGCCGATCTTGAGCGCGCCGCCGGAATTCGCCACGCGCACTTTGATTGCGTAGACCAGATCGGCGCGATCGTCGCGCGTCTGCACGGGCGTGGGTGTGAACTCGGACGTCGACGACACCCAGCTCACCGTGCCCGGGAGCGCCGCCAGCTTCCCGTTTCCATTGTCGACGTGCACCTGCACGGCCTGCCCAACGCGGAAAGACGCGAGCTGCGACTCGCTCACGTACGCGCGCAACACGAGCGTATCGAGATCGGCGATCTTGTAGAGCGGCTGTCCGGTCTGCACCACCTCGCCGGCGCGCGCGTAGATCGCGAGCACGGTGCCTGTCCGCGGATTCTGTACGCGGCTCTTCTCGATGCGGTCGCGAATCTGCGCGACCTGCGCATCGCTGGACGCTACGTCGAGCGAGATGCTGTGGCTCTGCGCGCGCGCCGCCTCGATCTGCGCGACGAGCACACGATAGTCGCGCTCCGCCTGGTCGAGCTGCTGCGCCGTCGCCGCCTGTTCCGCGTGCAGTCGTTGCGTGCGCTCGAACGCGCGAAGCGCCACGTCGCGCTGCACGGCGAGCACGCCGATCTGCCGCGTCGCCTCGGTGCTGCGAGCGCCGGCGGCGTCGCGCTGCGCGCGGATTTGCCGGCGCTCGAGCGCGAGGTGCGTCGTGTCGATC